>CAJUGU010000043.1 GCA_910586105.1 uncultured Eubacteriales bacterium
GCTCCCCGCGTAGGGGCGGGCGTCCAGAGGGCAGAGCCCTTTGGCGCTCCCCGCGTAGGGGCGGGCGTCCAGAGGGCAGAGCCCTTTGGCGCTCCCCGCGTAGGGGCGGGCGTCCAGAGGGCAGAGCCCTTTGGCGCTCCCCGCGCAGGGGCGGGCGTCCAGAGGGCGGAGCCCTTTGGCGCTCCCCGCGCAGGGATGGAATGAGAGAAACCTTGGAATTCGGAGAACATCTATGAGTATGAGTGAAGAAGTTTTAGATTTGAAAGTGACCGAGACGTATGACGAAAGCCAGATCCAGGTGCTGGAAGGGCTTGAGGCCGTCCGCAAAAGACCCGGTATGTATATCGGCTCGACCTCTGCGCAGGGTCTGCATCATCTGGTTTACGAAATCGTCGATAACTCCATCGACGAGGCCCTGGCCGGGTACTGCACCCATATCGAGGTCACGATCGAACCCGATAACATCATTACCGTAGTGGATAACGGCCGCGGTATCCCCGTCGGTATTCACCCTCAGATGGGGATCCCTACCCTTGAGGTCGTGCTTACCGTGCTGCACGCGGGCGGTAAGTTCGGCGGCGACGGCTATAAAGTCTCCGGCGGCCTCCATGGCGTCGGCTCCTCCGTCGTCAACGCCCTCTCCCTCTGGCTTGAGGCCGAAGTGCGCGACGGTACCCACAAGCATACCATGCGCTTTGAACGCGGCAAAACCGTTCAGGAAATATCCGCCGTCCCCTTTGAGAGCGAAACCGGTACCACCATCCGCTTTTTGGCCGATCCCGAGATCTTTGATACCACCAGCTTCGATTACGATGTGCTTCATAAGCGGCTCCGCGAGCAGGCCTTCCTCAATGCCGGCGTCCGTATCACCATCACCGATCAGCGGCCCGGGTGCGAAACCTCCGATACCATGCGCTACGAAGGCGGTATCCGTTCCTTCGTTGAACACCTCAATACCAACAAGACCCCCCTGCATCAGGAGGTCATTTATATCGAGGGCAGCCGCGATACCTCTATGGCAGAGGTCGCAATGCAATATACCGACGTCTACAATACCATGCTCATCTCCTTCGCAAACAATATCAACACCACCGAAGGCGGTATGCATGAGACCGGGTTTAAATCGGCCCTGACCAAGGTCATCAACGATTATGGCCGGAAATACAACATCATCAAGGAAAATGACGAGAATTTGCTTGGCGACGACGTGCGCGAGGGCTTGACCGCGATCATTTCCGTCAAATTGCAGGAGGCCCAGTTTGAGGGCCAGACCAAGACCAAGCTCGGCAACTCCGATATGCGGACGCTCGTCGAATCCATGGTCACCGAGAAGCTGTCGACCTTCTTTGAGGAAAACCCCGCGACCGCCCGCGCGATCATCGAGAAAGCGATCGGCGCCAGCCGCGCCCGCGAAGCCGCAAGGCGCGCAAGGGAGCTGACCCGCCGCAAGTCCGCGCTCGATGGTTCAACCCTCCCCGGCAAGCTCCGCGACTGCAACGAACGCGACGCGGCCCTCACCGAAATTTATATCGTGGAGGGCGATTCGGCGGGCGGCTCGGCTACGCAGGGCCGCGACAGCCGTTTTCAGGCCATACTCCCCCTGTGGGGCAAGATGCTCAATGTCGAAAAGGCGCGCGCCGACAAGGTCTACGGCAACGACAAGCTGTCGCCCGTCATTATGGCGCTCGGCGCCGGGATCGGGGACGATTTCGACGTCTCCAAGCTCCGTTACCACAAGGTCATCATCATGGCCGACGCCGACGTCGACGGCGCCCACATCCGCACGCTGCTGCTGACCTTCTTCTTCCGCTTCATGCGCCCGCTGATCGACGGCGGTTACGTCTACGCCGCCGTGCCGCCGCTGTATAAGCTGACCCGCGGCAAAACGACCCGCGTTGCCTACGACGACCCCGAACGCGACCGCATTTCCGCAGAGCTGCGCGGGGACAACCCCAACGCAAAGGTCGATATCAGCCGGTTCAAAGGCCTCGGCGAGATGAACCCGCACGAACTGTGGGAAACCACGATGGACCCCGAAAAGCGGACGCTCAAGCGAATCACGCTGGAGGACGCGGCGCAGGCCGACGAGATCTTCACAATCCTGATGGGCGAAAAGGTGGAGCCGCGCCGGGATTATATCGAACAAAACGCGAAATACGCGGAAAACCTTGATTTCTGAGAAGGAGCAACACTTTGGCTAAGGACTACAAACCTGAGGACATCATGTATCCCGAGCAGCGCATCGTGTCGAGCGAGCTGGTGAAGGAAATGAAAAAGTCCTACATCGAATACGCGATGAGCGTGATCGTGGGGCGCGCCCTGCCCGACGTGCGCGACGGCCTGAAACCGGTCCACCGGCGCATCCTTTACTCCATGTACGAAAACGGGCTGACCTCTGACAAGCCGTTCAAAAAGTCGGCGACCTGCGTCGGCGACGTGCTCGGCAAATACCATCCGCACGGCGACGCCTCCGTCTATGACGCGCTCGTCCGTCTGGCGCAGGATTTTTCGCTGCGCTACCCCTTGATCGACGGCCACGGCAACTTCGGTTCGGTCGATGGAGACCCCCCGGCTGCTTACCGCTATACCGAGGCGCGGCTGGATAAGCTCTCGAACCAGATGCTGCGCGAGATCGAAAAGGATACCGTCGATTGGGACCCCAACTTCGACGAAAGCCTCAAGGAACCGCGCGTGCTGCCCGCCCGCTTCCCCAACCTGCTGGTGAATGGTTCGTCGGGTATCGCGGTCGGCATGGCGACCAATATCCCCCCGCACAACCTCACCGAGGTCATTAACGCCTGCGTCTGCGTGCTGGAAAACCCCGAAGCCGACCTCAACGACCTGATGGAACATATCAAGGGGCCCGACTTCCCGACGCGCGGCATCATTATGGGTTACGCCGGGATCCGCGCCGCCTATGCGACCGGCAAGGGCCGGCTGACCGTGCGCGCCCGCACCGAGTTCGAGGAGTTTGGGCAGAACCGCACCCGCATCATCGTTACCGAGCTGCCGTATCAGGTGAACAAGCGGCTGCTGATTGAAAACATCGCCGATCAGGTACACGAAAAGCGGCTCGACGGCATTTCCGCCCTGCGCGACGAATCCGACCGCAACGGTATGCGCATCGTCATCGAACTCAAGCGCGAGGCCAACGCGCAGGTAGTGCTCAACCGCCTGTTTGCCCAGACCCAGCTGCAAACCACGTTTGCCGTGAATATGCTCGCGCTGGTCAACAACCAGCAGCAGCCGCGCATCCTGTCGCTGCGCGAGGTGATCGACGAATATCTCGCCCACCAGAAGGACGTCCTTCTGCGGCGCACGCGCTACGACCTGCGGAAAGCGCAGGAGCGCGCCCACCTGCTGGAAGGCCTGCTGATCGCACAGGATCACATTGATGAAGTGATCCGCACGATCCGCGAAAGCTACGACGACGCAAAGGAGAATTTGAAGACCCGTTTCGGGTTGGACGATGTTCAGGCGCAGGCGATCCTTGAAATGCAGCTGCGCCGTTTGCAGGGACTGGAACGCGAAAAGCTGCTGAACGAATATCATGAGCTGGAGGAAAAGATCCAGTATTATATCGCCCTGCTGGAGGACGAGGAAAAGCTGCGCGGCGTGCTGCGCGACGAGCTGATCGAAATCCGCGACAAGTTCGGCGACGAGCGTATTACCGAGATCCAGCCCGTGGCCGATGAGATCGACATCGAAGATCTGATCGAGGAGCAGGACTGCGTCTATACGCTGACCCACTTCGGCTATATCAAGCGATCGGCGACGGCGACCTATCGCGCCCAGCGGCGCGGGGGGCGCGGTGTGAGCGCAATGAGCCACCGTGAAGAAGACTTCACGAAAAATCTGTTCACCGCGTCCACCCACGACAACATCCTGTTCTTTACCAATAAGGGCAAGGTTTATAAGATCAAGGGGTATCAGGTGCCCGAGACCGGACGCACCGCCAAGGGCCAGAACATCGTAAACCTGCTCGAGATCGAGCCCGAGGAAAAGATCACCGCGATGTTTGCCATCCGCGAGTTTGAAGACGACAAATACCTGGTGTTCGTCACCCGTCAGGGTACGGTCAAACGGATCGTACTGCGCGACCTGCAAAATATCCGCAGGGTCGGCTTGCGGGCGCTCAACCTCACGGAAGGGGACGCGCTGGTCGACGTGCGGCTGACCGACGGCGGCGAAAAGCTGCTGATCGCGACCCATGACGGACGCGCGATCACCTTCGACGAAAACGAAGTGCGCGCGATGGGCCGTACCGCGGTCGGCGTGCGCGGGATCCGGCTGGCCGAAGGCGATTATGTGATCGGCGCGGAACGCGCCCGCGAAGGCGCGCATGTGCTCTCAATCACCGAAAACGGCTACGGCAAGCGTACCCCGGTGGCCGATTTCAGCGTACACCATCGCGGCGGCGGCGGGATCATGCTGCACCAGCTGACCGGTAAGACCGGCGCGGTCGCCGGGATCGCCGTTGTGGACGAGACCGACGACGTTATGATCATTACCGACGGCGGGATCATTATCCGCACGGCGGTGCGTGATATCCGCGAGTGCGGGCGTTCTTCGCAGGGCGTGATTGTAATGCGTACCGGCGACGATGTGCGGGTCATTTCGATCGCCCGCACCGACCCCGAACCGCCTGAGACGGAAAACCCCGAGGAAGGGGCGGGAAGCGAAGATATGCCGGAGGCCGTGGAAGCGGAGGCTTCGGAAGATGGAAATATTCCGGAATCCGGGGAAGCGCCGGAAACAGCCGGCGGCGAGCCGGAACCGGCGGATGAAACGCCAACGGATACCGAAGGATAAATTTCGTGCGTTCGGCACGGCAAAAAGCCTGAAAAGGCGGCTGCAAGCCGCCTTTTTTGGTATCAGATAGGGGCGCCGAAGGCGGCGTTAGCTTTTTTGGAAGGGGAAGGCGGGGGCGCTGTACCTTGCCCCGCGAAAATCCGGCTCCAAGTCCAAATCCGATTCCTGACCGGATGGAGCACTAGGGGCGTTTCACCGATGCTTTGAAAGGGACTGCAACAATGAAACAAGTAACGATCTATACCGACGGCGCCTGCTCCGGAAATCCCGGGCCGGGCGGCTGGGGCGCGATTTTGAAATATGGCGCCCATGAAAAGGAATTGTCCGGGGGCGATCCGCAGACGACGAACAATAAAATGGAGCTTTCCGGAGTGATCGCCGCGCTGGAAGCGCTGCACGAGCCTTGCAAGGTCGATCTGTATTCCGACTCGAAATACGTCGTCGACGGAATCACCAAAGGCTGGGCAAAGGGTTGGCGGGCGCGCGGCTGGATGAAGGCGGATAAAACGCCCGCGAAGAACCCGGAATTGTGGGGGCGGCTGCTCGACCTGCTTGATATCCATGCCGTGACCTTCCATTGGGTGAAGGGGCACGCCGAAAACCCTTATAACAACCGCTGCGACGAGCTGGCGGTGCGCGAATGGAAGCGGCTGAAATGACGACGGAAACGCTGCACAACGGCCTCAAGCTACTGCAAACCGACGAATTCCAGAAGCTGGGGCAGGATTCGGTGCTGCTGGCGGATTTCGCCGCGCCGCGCCGCTTCGCGCGGGTGCTCGACCTGGGCTGCGGGACGGGCGCGCTGGCGCTTTCGATCTATCGCCCCGACCTGAAGATCGCCGGTCTGGATATCCAGCCGGGGGCGGTCGAGCTGTTCCGGCAGTCGATCGCACTGAACGGCGTGGAGATCGACGCGAAGGTCGGCGACCTTCGGCAGATCCGCGCCAGCTTCCCGCATGGCAGCTTTGATTATGCGGTATGCAACCCGCCGTATTTTCCCGCAGGCTCCGGGGCGGAGGCTCCTGGCGCGGCGCGCGCGACGGCGCGATGCGACCGGGAGGCTACGATCGAAGAGGTCGCGGAAGCGCTGTCCTTCGTGTTGCATGACGGCGGGAAGTGCGCGCTGGTGTTCCGTCCCGAACGGCTTTGGGCGCTGCTCAATGCCTTGCAGCGGATGCGGCTGACTCCGAAACGGTTGCGGTTCGTTCACAGCAGCGCGGATAAGCGGCCTTCGGCGGTGTTGGTCGAATGCCGGAAAGGCTCTGGGGATGGGATGGTGGTCGAGCCGCCGTTCCTCTGCCGGGGGGAGGACGGGACGTATTCTGCAGAATACCGCAGGATATACGGTTTGTAATATTCATATCAAATATTGCATTTTAGAAAATACAATTCGTATTTTTAATTGAGGATATTACTATGAGTTGTGGAACATTATATCTGGTGGCGACTCCGATCGGGAATTTGGGCGACTTGTCGCCGCGCGCATGCGAAGTGCTGCGGACGGTGGATTTTATCGCCGCCGAGGATACCCGCGTCACACATAAGCTGTTTACGGCGCTCGGCCTGCCGCCAAAGCCGATGGTCAGCTACTATGAGCACAACCGCCGCCAGCGTGGGGAGGAGGTGCTGGCGCGGCTGCTTGCCGGGGAATCCTGCGCGCTCGTGACGGACGCCGGGATGCCCGCGGTCAGCGATCCCGGCGAAGACCTTGTCGCGCTGGCCGCGGCGAACGGCGTACCGGTGCTGACCATACCAGGCTGCTGCGCGGCGGTCTGCGGCCTTGCCGCAAGCGGCCTGCCGACCGGGCGGTGGTGCTTTGAAGGCTTCCTGTCGGTCAACAAAAAGGCGCGCCGGGAGCATTTGGACGCGCTCCGGGACGAGAAACGCACCATGATCTTTTATGAAGCGCCCCACAAGCTGCGCGCGACGCTGGAAGACCTGCGGGCGGCGTTCGGGGATGAGCGGCGCATTTCCATTTCCCGCGAGCTGACCAAGCTGCATGAGCAGACCCTGCGCGGCACGCTGGCAGAAGCGGCGGCCTATTTCGCGGAGACGGCGCCGCGCGGTGAATTCGTCCTGACGATCGAAGGCGCGCCCGACGCGCCCGCCGAAGATACGGACGCGCGGATGGAGGACGCCCTTCAGGAAGTCCGCCGCCGGATCGAAGCGGGCGAGACTCGCAAGGATGCGGTCAAAGCGGTATCCGCCGCGCTGGGCGTGAAAAAAAATGCACTGTATCAGCGTGTTATTGACACAGAATGAACACAATGGCGGTGTAGAATAAGAGAACATGGGAGGATCGGGCGCCGCCGAGCCGCGGGCCCTTCCCGATATTATTTATCAAAGGAGTGATCCCGCATGTCTGTAATCCTGATCGCCGACGACGAGGCGCGTATCCGGCGGCTGGTTTCCGACTTTTTAAAGCGTGAAGGGCATACGGTGCTCGAAGCGGGCGACGGGGAAGAAGCGCTGCGGTGCATCCATGCCGCGCAGCCGGCGGTCGACCTCGCGATTCTGGACGTGATGATGCCGAAGCTCGACGGCTTTGCACTGCTGCGCGTCCTGCGGGCGGAGGATGCGACCCAGTCGCTGCCGGTGATGATGCTGACCGCGCGGGCCGAGGACAACGACCAGCTGTTAGGGCTGGAGACCGGCGCGGACGATTACGTCACAAAACCGTTTTCACCGCTGGTGCTCGTCGCCCGGGTGCGCAACCTGCTGGGGCGCGTGAACAAGAAGCCCGGTGGAAGCGAGATCTTTGGCCCGCTGGAGATCAACGAAAAGCGCCGCGAGGTGAAGATCGACGGCGAGCCGATCGAGCTGACTCCCAAGGAGTATGAATTGCTGATCTATTTCAAAAACAACAAAAGCATCGCGCTTTCACGCGAAAGCGTGCTCAATTCGGTATGGGGTTACGATTATTTCGGCGATTTGCGCACGGTCGATACCCATGTGAAGAAGCTGCGCGCGAAGCTGGGCGCCTGCGGCACGATGATCGAGACCGTCCGCGGGTATGGCTATCGGTTCGAGGGGTAAGCGATGAAGGTTTCCATCCGGATGAAGTTCTTCTCGGCGATCTGCGCGACTTCCCTTGTATTCGTTGGCGTGCTGGCGGCGCTGAACCTCTTCTTTTACGATGATTATTACCTGTTCGAGCGCCAGAAGGAACTCACCAACATCTATCAGGAGGTTGACAGCCTTTATGACGGCGACGTCAACAGCATCGCCGACGAACTGATTGAGCTGGAAAACAATTCCGGCGTGCGGCTTTCCATCATGAGCGCCGACCTGAAAAGCCGCTTTGATTCCACGCTTGCGCAGCTGACGCCGGAGGTCGGGTTTTCCTTCTTTGGGACGCCCTTTTATCGGGTCAACCATAAGCAGCTGGGCGAATTGACCGAAAACACCCGGCAGATCCATGAAGTGCTGGCAAGCGCGGATACCGAAGAGCTTGCCAGCCGTCACTTCACGTATGTGACCACGAAAAGCGATGCGGAAGACGAAAAAGGATACCTTTCGCTCGTTGGCCTGGTGAACGGCGGGACGGAATACCTGGTCGCCCGGATGCCGTTCACCTTCATGGATCAGAATTTGTCGTTCAATTCGTTTTTCCTGATGATCGCGTCGATCTTTACGCTGTGCCTTTGCCTGGCGATCGGCTACGTCATATCGCGGCAGTTCACAAGACCGCTGATCCAGATGGGCGATATCGCGGAATCGATCGCACGGCTGGATTTTTCCAAGAAATACGAGGGCAAGAGCCTGGACGAGGTCGGCGACCTCGGGCGGTCGATCAATTTGCTGAGCGAGCATTTGGAAGCGGCGATCAGCGAGCTTCAGCGCTCCAACGCGCAGCTTGCCGAGGAGATCCGCGAAAAGGAAAAGATCGACGCCATGCGGCGGGAATTTATCGTAAACGCCAGCCATGAGCTGAAAACGCCGATCGCGCTGATCCAGGGTTACGCGGAGGGCCTCCGGCTGGGGGTCGCCGACAATGTCGAGGATCGCGCCTATTATTGCGAGATCATTGCCGATGAAGCCGGACGCATGAATACGCTGGTCATGCAGCTGCTGCGCCTTTCCAAGCTGGAGCTGGGACGGGAAAGCACCGACCTCAGCGAGCTGGATATTCAGGAGATGTGCGCCGACGCCGTGCGGAAAACCGAGGTGCTATGGAGTGAAAAACGGCAGGGGATCCGCATGGAGGAAACTGCGGTGCGGGTCGTCAGCGACGAAAACCTGTTTTCACAGGTCATTATGAATTATTTAAGCAACGCGATCCGTTACTGCCCAGAGGGCGGCAGGATCGTGCTGTATGCCGCAGAAGAGCCCGACGGGGCGGTCACGTTTACCGTCTGGAATGAGGGCGAGGCCCTCGAAGAAGAGGAGCTGCAAAAGGTCTGGGAAAAGTTTTACCGCACCGATAAGGCGCGTTCCCGGGAATCGGGCGGCACCGGCATCGGGCTTTCCATCGTAAAAGCGATTGCGGAGACGCTTCACGCCTCCTGCGGCGCGGAAAACCGCGAGGGCGGCATTGCATTCTGGTTCCGGATGCCGAAAACGGAATCCAGTGCAGAATAAAAAGGAGATCGGGAGGAAAATCATGGAACAATATACGATCCGTTTGGATACAATCGGCAGGGTCAAAACATTTGTGAATCTGGTCAACCGGTTCGACAACGACTTTGATCTGCTGGCCGGACGCTATGTGATCGACGCAAAATCGATCATGGGCATTTTCAGCCTTGATTTGGAGGATACGCTGACTTTGCAGGTACACGGCCCGGTATCCGCCGAACTGGAAGCCGCTCTGGAGGAATACCGGGTGAAGGACGCCGAATAAAAGCCGGCGTTTGGAAACCGCGTTCCCATTCCTGCGGGCATATTCGCTGTCCCGAAGGAGAACCTCACCACAAGACCCCATCTAAAACGGCGCCGTTTTCGGACGATTCCTTTTGGAAGCATCCGGGACGGCGCCGTTTTGTTGATCCGGTTTGGGATTTTGACGTTATGGCTTGCAGTAAAGAAGGGTATGTGTTATAGTTAGAGCAATAAGGCCGGGACGCTTTGCGCCTGTCCTGTAAAGGAGGCAGATGGGATGGAGTATATGCTGCACTTTGCCAGCCGGGCAGAATTCCGGGATTGGCTCAGTGAGCACTGCCTGACCACTGATGGCGTATGGCTTTTATTTGGAAAGGCTGGCGGGCCGAAAACCCTGAAGGCTGCGGAAGCCCTTGAGGAAGCGCTTTGCTTCGGATGGATCGATGGGCAAATGCAAAGCCTTGACGCAAAAACGGACGCCGGACGGGAAAAACGGATCGCCTGGATGGTCGACCGGCTGAATAAAAATTTGAAACCGATGTGAATTTCGAGGGAATGAAAAACAGGGGGTTATCCATGTTGGATAACCCCCTGTTTGGTTGTTTTATGATATGGGAAAACCTTCGCTGCTTTTTCCAAATTCCGTCGAATTGTACCTTCAAATCCATCACCTGCATTTCCTGATTTGAGAATAACACAAAAATACGGTAAATGCAATCGGTAGAGAGCGGTATGAAAAAAAGAGTGCTGCGCAAGATCGTCCTGAAATGGAGGACGCAGAAGGGCAGCACTCCGATTGATTCAATGGTTCGGACAGATGTCCGGATGGACGGTTTGGAATCCCATCGTTCTGTTTAGGCCTGGGCAGGCTGACCGTTCTCCGCAGATCGGTCGGAAAGGATCATTTCATGCAGCGATTCAAGCGCGTCATGCAGGGTGCCGACTTCATCAATCAGGCCGCATTCGACGGCTTCGCGGCCTCCGACGACGGTTCCGATATCGGTCGACATTTGCCCGGTCGCCATCATAAGCTGCTCAAAGCGTTCGCTGGAAATGCGGGAATGTCCGGTGACAAAGCCTACGATCCGATCTTGAATGGATTGGAAATATTCATAAGTGGTCGGGGAGGCGATCACAACGCCGCTCATTCGCACCGGATGGATCGTCATAGCGGCGGAAGCGGCGATAAAACTTTTCCGCGCCGCAACGGCCAACGGGACGCCGATCGAATGCCCGCCGCCCAGCACAAGGCTGACGGTCGGCTTTTTCATTCCGGCGATCAGTTCCGCGATCGCAAGCCCGGCTTCTACATCGCCGCCCACGGTGTTGATCAATACAAGTAAGCCGTCGATCTCTTCCATTTCTTCCACGGCGGTGATTTGTGGAATGATGTGTTCATATTTCGTCGTTTTCGTTTGTGCAGGCGCTTCCATATGCCCTTCGATTTGCCCAATGATTGTGATACAGTGGATTGTTCCCCTGGTCGTATGGGTGGTGATCGACCCCGTTTGGCCGATCGCATCCTGCGATGGAGCGGGGATCTCCTGCGGGTTATTCACAGCTTCGCTCATAAAAGCTACTCCTTTCAGCAGTACAGGTTTCACTCTGTTTATTCTGCGAAATAGAGCCGATTTTATGCGTTTTGCAAACATTTCAGGCAACAATATACACTCTGTAAAGCCGATTTCTGTCGAATTATACGCGAAGTTATCCACATTACCCACAGAGTTATCCACAGTTGTGAATAACTTTCTGTGCATAACTTTGGACAGACAAGGAAAGCGCTGCGAAGCGCACTGCACCGGAATTTGATCTTTCGAGCAATCGAAAATGACCGGCCGGATATCTGATCCTGCGGTCATTTTCATAATGATTAGGAGGGAAAGCAACCGTCAATGGCCTTTGCCGTGGCGGAAGGAGCTGCTCCCAATCATTTCCGTTTTGCAGTTTTCCTGTAGGCCTGTTTCGCAGGGAGCCGGAGCCGCAGCGCCGGCGACGCTGGCGGCCCTCTGTCAGCCTGCGCGTCATAAAGGATCTTTAAAGTGGTGGACGTTCGTAAAACCGTCCATAATACGGAGCGTTTACTTCAACGGTTTCCCGTCCAGGGGATCGCCGCTCTCCCGGTTCTGGATCGCAAGTTGTCCTGTTTTTTCCGTGAGGCCCCAGCCGGGAACGCCGGTGGAGATCATGTAGAATGTGTTTGCATCCGCGCCAGCTTGCCAGCTGCCATAGGCATTCGCATGAATGTTGGTTGTTCGGGAATAGATGTAGTTTGTATTGGTTACATCACGCCAGCCTTCGCTGGTATGAATACGGACGTTGGTAAATTCCAACGAGCGTACCTGACTGGCATGCTGTTTCAGGTAGTTTTCTGAGAAAAGTGCCATGGAGCCAATAAAACTGCTGTTCTTTATGCCGATGTCGTAGGTACACATATGAGTCCATTCATTTGTAACCAGATCCTGAAACCACTGTTCCACAGTGGTGTTGCCGGTAGTTTCCGAGGTACCGCATCGCAGCAGCATCCGATACCAGCGGCCTGCCTTCCAGTTATAGGGGAGCAGGGTCTGCGAGCCATTGCCCTCAACACCGGTAAATTCGTCTATGTTCGTTTGCTCTGCGGTATAAGTCCTTTTCGGGTGGATGGTCGTTACCTTGCCGTTTTTATCCGTACAGCTGATGTCCCACATCGATATAATGGAGTTGCTTGCTTTGCCTTCAGCTCCCTGCTGTAAGCCCGCATAGAGGGAGGGATAGCCATGATTATTGACGGATGCATATTGGCTTTCCAGACTGGAAAAATCCAGATATCCGTTAAACAAACAGCTGTAGGTACCATAGGGGATGAAGTCCGAATTGAAGTCCACGCTGTAGGCATCATACCGGACGCCCTTGTCTACGGAAAGCCAGGTAGACAGATAAGGGGAGCGCTCGTCGCCAGACCGGGCCGCGAGCTGTGCCGTGGTGGGGAACTGGAAGATTTTTGACCACGCGCGGCCGATATGGAACCGACCGGAATGGAGCAATTTGCCTGACGCATAGATTTCCGCCGTATGCAGGCCGGCGGTAAGATATTTCTGGTTGCTGTGATATACATGGATCCTGGCGGTCTTGCCCGGCTGCAATGTAATATCTGCCCAGCGCAGTTCTTCCCCGCCGTCGATGCGGATATAGGTATTTTGGAGGGTCACAGCCGACCCCGAGGCATTGGTCAGCTCGACGCATAGGGTGACGAATTCGTCTTCGCCGCACCCGTCAAGGGAGGCCAATTCATCTGTCCAGCGTACAAAGGTTTCTTTGGAAATGGAATAGACTGCGGTTTTGAAGGATACGGTGACGTTGCTGCTTTGGACTGCGGAGGCGGTTCCAAATCCGCACCCGACCACAAGGATCAGGCACAGCAGGAAGGACAGGATTCGTTTCATGAAAATAACTTCCTTTCCGTTCTGTAAATTTTATCGCGCGATTCCAAATACTGGTTTATAAAATAAGTATAGCATGAATGCAGGAGGTTGTCAACCTAAGAGCAATAATACAAGGATTTCGATTTTAACAACGGAGTGCGGATGAATAAATTTAAGCAACCGGCGCATGACTTGAAAAACAGACCTGTCCCGGCAGAAAACCCGAAAAAGGCGCAGACTTTCCCTGGGGAAAGTTGATTTCCTTGTGAAAGGATATGGATTATCCAGAGCTGCGATACAAAATTTTTAGGAAATTTTCAAGAAGGAGCGGATCGCAGAACACTCTGGTAACGCGTTTCAAGGCGATCTTTCGATTGCAAAAAGATTGAGTATGGAAACACAGGTACAATTCCGCATATCCAATGCAAAAACAGTGAATTAAAAATATAATTTTGTGGCACGATGGAAGTGACAATGTTTGGCGTGGCAGCAGATTTTATACGGAACTTCGGCGGGATTTACAGTAACGATCGCTACGATAGGCAGCTGACAGTTTGCGATAGCCCCGGCTCTCTGTAAATTGCTCACGGCGTTTCCTATAAAACCGAATCCCTGCCGGTCTCCGGGATCGACGGCTTCCATACTTCCACAGGCTTTGCCAGTCTCCACTGTTTCAGCAGATTTTCCGGTTCAGGACGGGAGCTTCCCCGCCTTTTTCAACGCATCGATGGCGTAAAATCCGGCATAACCGGACAGGCTGGTTATTTCCCCGTCCCGCATTTCCGAAAAGCATCTCCAGTTGTCTTCGCCCCGTCCGTGCAGCCAATTCCTGCCGTCCATCTCACTCGGCCCGCAGACCCCCGCCGTTAGGATCTTCGCATCTTTAAAAGCTGTCCCGGCAGAGGACGCGCCCGGACCTGGCTCAGGCCGAGGTTGCATGTATCATCTTTGAAGTTCTCCCTGCGGATGGGCCGCAGTTCTACCAGCCACCACCTGATAAAACGTGCAGCCGCACTCGTCGCGGAATGTTCCTTGAACATATCCCCGATGTGAATGTTTTCATTGGTTGGTCGTTTCGTTCCCATATGGATCCCCCGTTTCTCATGTGCTGTGGATAGTATAACACACTGTTTTTCTTGAACAGGACGGACGTATTGCCGTATTGTGAAAAACAAAAAACCGGCGGGAACGGCGCCGGTTTTTTGTATTAGCCCGGTATTCAAAAGACGGGGGACAGTGAATGCGCAGCCCTTGCGCATTTGCCACCTCCGATTAGGAATATAGGTTTTTATGTTATTTATGCCGCGTCTTCGGCTTCCGGAAGCTCGTCGTCGTATATGTACCGGTGCAGCTGTTCGGCGGCGATCTCGGTATCAAATAAAATATAGGCGCCGTCGGAGGAATATTCCCAAAAGCCGTCGACCGGAAGGCGGAAATGCTCGACGATCGGCGTGCCATGCCGCAGCATCCCGGTCATGAGCGAGGTCAGCTCGCTGAGCTTGAGCGAGGTTTTCACATTCGGCAGGACTTCCGCCGCGAGATCGGCAAGTTTCCCGATCGAAAGCCCTTTCACCTGTTCAAACAGGCATTTGAGCACCAGCGCCTGCCGGTTGACGCGCTGCCAATCGTCCCCGGTACCGTTTTTGCGGATGCGCGCATAGCTGATCGCCTGCACGCCGTTCAGCCATTGATAACCGTCTTCGGTAATGTAATAATCCTCAAAATTGGGGATCCCGCGCTGTTCGACGCAGTATTCATGAATGACCCGGTTGGTTTCCTTGATTTCATGATCGTATACGGTGAGGTTCACGCCGCCGACTGCGTCGATGATATCGCACATCTGGTTAAAATTTACGGTCGCATACTCGGTGATATCCAAATCGAAAGTTTCATTCAGCGTGCGGATCGCCTGTTTGGGGCCGAGCGTATAGGCATGGTTGATCTTATTCTCCGTCCCATCGACATCCACAAGCGAATCCCGCATGACGCTGGTCAGTTTGATCTTGCCGCGGGTGTTGTCAACCGTCAGGATCATGATGGAGTCCGAACGGGAGACCTCCTCCCCGGGGCGCGCGTCGATGCCGAACAGCGCAATATTGGTGATCCCTCTGGCGGAAACCCCTCTTACGCCAAGGTCGGCCCCGTCCAGCGAACCGTCATAATCATATTGCAGGCTCTGGTGGAGACGGTAAGCATACAGCCCGCCGACCGTTACTACACACGCGACGGCGGCCAGAAACAGCCAGCGCCGCAGGATCCTTGTAAAACGCCTGAATGACATAGGATATCACGTCTTTCCGTATAAAAGATTTGCACCTGAAAGGCTTCAGGTTTTGCCGCAAAGCCTAGCGCTCCATCCAGCCAGAAATCGAACTTGTCCTTGGCCGGTTTTCCGCATGTTATCGTCCTTGCCCTGTGAAAATCCCGCTCCAAGTCCATATCCGACTACTGACCGGATGGAGCACTAGCTGTGAAACGCAGTATCGTCCTGTTTTTTGCGGTTTTACCCGATCGTAAGCCAAACAGAGCGCCGTTTTTGCTTTTCCGGCGCCCTGCGGCGTGTCCTATTTATTCGTCTTCAAATGCCATATCGATATAGTCCTGTGTGATGCTGATCAGGCGCAGCGTGTTTGTGAAAGCGCAATGCCCGACCGGCATACCGGCAGTGACTGTGATCATATCGCCGATTTGAGCGTTCACAGCGGTGACGGCTGCGCGTACCGCCTGCGTATACAGCTCGGTGCCGGATTGCGCGGTTTTGACAACGCAGGGGATCACGCCCCAGCTCAGGGTCAGCCGGTGATAGGTTTTTTCGCGGTTGGTCGCACCGACGATGATCGTCCCGGGACGGAAGGCCGAAACCGCCAGCGCCGTCGTGCCCGACTGTGTGACGGCTACGATGCATTTCACGCCCAGATCGGAGGAGGTTGTGCAGGTCGCATGGGCGATCGCGTTCGTGCGGCGTTCGCCGTCCAGCTGGATCTCGGTGAATTCGTCGCGGGTGACGCGGCGGCGGTCATAATGGATCCGCGCTTCGGCGTTTTCGGCGATCTGCGCCATCGTGCGCACCGATTCGACCGGGTATTTGCCGACCGAGGTCTCGCCCGAAAGCATGATCGCGGAAGTGCCGTCATAAACCGCGTTGGCAACGTCGGAGACCTCGGCGCGGGTCGCGCGCGGGTTCTTTGCCATCGATTCCAACATCTGGGTTGCGGTCACGACAAGTTTGCCTGCCGCGATCGCGGTCTTGATCAGGTGCTTCTGGATCTCGGGAAGCTCATAATAAGGCACTTCCACGCCCAGATCGCCGCGCGCGACCATCAGGCCGCTGGTCTCTTCCAGGATCTCGCGTACCTTTTCCACGCCTTCCATGTTTTCGATCTTGGCAATGATCTGGATATCTTCGGCGTTGTGTTCCTTCAGCAGTTCCCGGATCGAACGCGCGTCCTCGGCGTTACGGGTGAAGGAAGCGGCGATAAAATCGATGCCCTGCTCGATGCCAAAAATGATATCCTCGCGATCCTTTTCGGAAAGGTAGGGGATGTTCAGCCGGATCCCCGGGACATTGATTGATTTGCGGTTGGAGAGCGGGCCGTCGTTCTGCACTTCGCAGACGATATCGGTGCCGTTTTCGATCCGCTTCACGGTCAGCCCCAGCAGGCCGTCGTCGATCAGGATGCGGGTGCCTTCCGAAACATCGTTCGGGAGCCCTTCATAAGTGATGGAAACGATCGATTTGTCGCCTTCGACCTCACGGGTCGTGAGGGTGAATTCATCGCCGGTCGCCAGCTCGATCCGGCCTTCTTTGAAGGTCTTGATCCGGATCTCCGGGCCTTTCGTGTCCAGCAGGAGACCGATGGGCAGGCCCAGCTTGGCGCGGGCTTCCTTTACTTTGTCGATGCGGCGTTTTTGCTCCTCATGGCTGCCGTGGCTGAAGTTGAAACGGGCAACGTTCATGCCGGCTTTCATCATTTCTTCCAGTACGTTCCCTTCATCCGTGGCAGGGCCAAGGGTACAGATGATCTTTGTTCTGCGCATAAAATAAAACCTCTTTTCTTTTCCCGCTCCGCAGCCTTTTTTACAGGCCCGTACATCGCGGGCATGATCTTCTTTCCTTACCTTGTAGTTTATCATTTTTCCCGATTTAATGCAATTCAAAATACAGAACCAATTCGATATTTTGCGTATTTCAGGCGAAATTCATCGTTTTGCCGCAAAGCTGCGGAAAGTGGCTGGATGAAATTGTATGTTTTTGCCCGGTTTTCTTTGCGTATAAAATCCCGTAGGATGGTTGCTAATCCCATGAGCCCCTTTATTTGGAATTTTCTTCGGGACGGGGATCGGAGACGGCCGGGAAGGAAGGCGGCAGGATGTTTTGAAAAGGTATGGACGGGCTTTCTGCAAATGGAAAAACCCGGGGGAAATTTTTGAACAAAAAGAGTTCCCCGGGATGATTATTTGCATTGATTTTGGATGTATGCGCCGGATTTTGGTTTGCGAGAACGTCCGATCAGATTTCGGGTTGCAGAAAAGACTTTCCAAAATGCTGCGATTTGCAAAAATGTATACGTTCCCGCAAACTGCCACATATCTGGCATGTCAATAGGATAACACAGAAATCGTCAATTTGCAATGGCGTTTTTACAAAATTTAAGCGTTTCAATCCGCCTTGCAAAAACGTATAGATATTCGCAAGGGATATCGAAAGAAAACGATCGGCGCGGCAAGGCGCGGCTCAGGGGCTGAGGCCGTGAAAGCGCATGGAAAAGAGCTTGCCAGAACCGGCGGGAAAGAGGAGGTAAAGACAGGATACAGCCCGGATTTGACGTAAAATTGAATAAAACGGAGGTACAAACCATATGAACAGGAAAAGGATCCTGTCGATGCTGCTTGCAGCGTTGTTGATGCTCAGCACCTTCCCCGCGGCGCTGGCAGTTGACGAAAACGTCCCTCAGGTGTCCCCGACAGCTGGGGGATTTGACGACCCAGGGCCGGGTGAAGTCCCGGCAGTAGTCACCACTCCCGAAGGCGGGACGACAGAAGGGTCGGAAGGTACGAAGCCGGAAGAATCGGAATCGGAAGTCGAGCCGGAAATACCTCAGTCTCCCACAACGGTCGAGACGCCTAAGGAAAACGTGGTGCAAAAAAAAGCCGTATCTCGTGCAGTCAATGGGCTTGCACAGTTGGATTGGTCTGACATTACGCTGAACTGGGATGGCAGCGGAAGCCCGGTAAATTTTGGGGATATCGAGATGCCTGCGGGCGCGGAAACTGACATAGGCACAGTTCGCGTTTGGGGCGCCGATGATGGCAATGCCTTGACTTCTGACGATGAAAGCGAAGATTTCTGTAATATTATTGATGTTAGCTTAGATGCAGACAGCAGCGTGAATGCGTTTAATTTCAGCTTCGCAGTCCCTGCCGATGTAGATGCTGAAAGTGACTTATTCGTAAATTATTACAGATTTCGTCCGGGCGATCGCTACGGCGATACGATTAAAGAGTTCCCGCTTGAATCTGTAACGGACGAGTTTACGCTTGAATTTCCGGAAGCAGACAGCCCCTATGTGTATAGACTGCAATTTGTTACGAAAGACGAAGACGGTGAACCGGTTCCGGTAAGCTGTACATATGCATTCGAGCTGCGCGTGCAAAGATACGAGTTTTTGACGTGGGATGATATCGATTGTGCCCCTATCAGCGGAGAACAGGAAGATATAGTATGGTTCCCGTCAACAAACACATTGTTCCTCAAAGATAATACGGATGGGCAAGAAAACTTGGTCGAATTTTATCTCAAACGGGAAGATGAGAATACGCCTGTTTCGGGCAAATTCATCGTATCCGTACCCGAAGATCTGCAAGACAAAGCAAATCTGAAAGCTAAGGTTTGGGAAACTTTTGAGTCTGAGGGAACAGTGGAAGATCTGACAGCGGATAAATCTTTTGAGTTCACTGTGGAGGAGAATGAGTCTATCAAACCGGCCGTCCAATTTGGTATTATGGAAGGCGACGAGTTTAAACCGCTTACCTATGCACATCAGTTCTGTTTTAGAGTAATATGTCTGGAACGGCTGACATGGAATGATATCGATCTTGAAACAACTGCTGGGATCGCAAGTCAGACCGTGTGGAGTCCCAGTTTCGATGAACCACTCTACACTTCTGAAGACCCATATCCCAACACGGTTAATATTTATGTTAAACCAGACACGGATGATGCTACGCCAATTGTAAACTTTACGATTAAAGTCCCGGAATCTCTGGCCGGGAACGACGATTTATTCGTTGGATATTATTCATTCACGCGAGGGGACAATACTGGCGAATCCATGTCTGAATTTTTGACAGTAGCGGTGGATGATTTCGAGTCGATTCAGATTCCGATGAAGGACGATAAGGTTTATTGTTTTTCACTTGGTGTCTTGGATGCTAACAATTCAGCAGAATTCCTGCAAAGAACATATTGGTATGATTTTTGCGTCAATATTGTGCCTATCACGGATTTGAAATGGAATCATATCACAGCGACTGCTCCGACTGGCGCAGAAGTTACGGATATTACAAAGAATCCAGAAGAAGGCAGCGACCTTTATGTGTCGGAAGAAGACAGCGCCAATATCATGACCGTCAATGTAAGCAATGCACAGGCGGGCGATAAAGTCAGCTTTAAGGTCACTTATCCTGGCGAAGACGCTACCGATGTGGTTGCGCAGCACATTACATTCATCAAGGGGCTGCAAGAGAATCCCGACGCCGTATTCGAGGATATCGAATTAGATGCAGACGGTTCTTTTACCTTTGACGTCGATATTATTGGCGCTGCCGATGAAACAAAGGTGATCCATGCAATCGTGTTCCTTGACCGAGATCACAATATGGTAACGCCGTGGTATCACTTTGATTTCGTCGCTAAAACTGCCGGTACTGTAGTAAATGCTGAAGGCACAGAATCAGAGGGCGTTTTGAGCGCAGGCGTTGAAGATGGCACAATTTCCGACGCAATTACATCCAACCTGGAAGAAACCATTATTTATGTTAATGCGAACCAAGAAGGCGAAGGAATCACCGAAGCGCAGATAACCCTGGGCAGCGACGATACCAGCAAGGTTGTGGAAGACGACGTTACACTGCAAATCGCAACTCCCGTTGGTACTGTCACAGTGCCTGCGGAGGCCATTGAACAGGCCAAGGGCGAAGACAGCAACGCTTCCATCATTCTGGAAGTGAAGGCGGTTGACAGCGTTGAAGTGACCTATCAGAACATCACCGTTACTACCGTGCAGAACGTCGAAGTTACCCTGTATCGTGTAGTGGACGAAGAGGAACCGGAAGCCATCCCGATCCAAATGACGGGCAGCAACCGTATCACGGTGACGGTCGCTATCATGGACGGCTTGACCCTGAACGAGACAAGATATCTGGTTTATCTGCCGAAAAACAGCAACGGCGATGTTAGCAACGTGATCCTGGAGCGTACAGTCGAACCGGCGGATATCGATTCTAACAGTTGTCTCACGTTCACGACCTCGCACCTGAGCGAATTTGCATTGTTATCCTATGATGACGCGAAAAGTCTGGGGCTTTTCCCGACCTCTCAACCGAGCGGCTCCGGCGGCTCCGGCGGCGGCGCCGCGATCGTACCCGCGACCTCTGGCGGCGTCACGCTGAAGCCCGGTTCCAACGGTACCGTGACCATCTCCCCGAACAAACCCAAGGAAGGCGACAAGGTCACTGTCACCGTCAAGCCGAATGCGGGCTATGAGCTGGACAGCATCAAGGCGACTGCCGACGGGAAAAATGTCAAGCTGACCGAGGAAGACGACAACCTTTATTCCTTCACCATGCCGAAGGACGAGGTCACGATCACCGCGACTTTCAAGCCGATCGAATCGGACACCGCGCCGGTCGAGACCAGCACCGCGCCGACCTTCTACGACGTAGCGTCGTCCGATTGGTATGCCAACGCGGTCGGATACGTTGCCGAACGCGGTATGATGGCCGGTAGCAACGGCAGCTTTACCCCTAACAGCAACCTGACCCGCAGCATGATGGCTCAGATCCTGTACAATGTCGAAACCGGCTCCGGGAGCGGTACGCGTACCTTCCCGGATGTCAAATCCAGCGATTGGTTTGCAGGCGCAGTTTCCTGGGCCGCGACGCAGGGCCTGATGGACGGCTACGGCAACGGCAACTTCGGGCCGGAAGACTCGATCACCCGCGAGCAGCTCGCGTCCATCCTGTACCGCTATGCCAGCACGAAGGGATACAGCGTCAGCGCATCGGCGGAACTGTCGTCCTTTGTGGATGGCGCTTTGACCTCGGGCTGGGCGGAAGAGCCTGTCCGTTGGGCGGCCGGCGCCGGTCTGCTGACCGGTAAGTCCGGCAGCCGTCTCGATCCCACGGGAACCGCGACCCGTGCGGAAGTGGCGCAGATCTTGATGAACTTCTATACGCAAGTCGCAGACTGAGCGGCAAAATTGTATCAGGCGAACGCCGGGATGGTTTTCATCCCGGCATTTGTCTTTTGCAGGGGGCGTAGAGCGTGGGGGGCTTCCAGGATAAATTTTGCCGAAAAGGCAACGAAAAGGTTTCCTTTTTCGCCGCTGCTGTGATATAATGGTTGCAACACATCCAGTACAACCGAAACATTTCAGGGGGAGGAATTTTCTCATGAATACGCCTGTACTTGTTATCATGGCAGCGGGCATGGGTTCGCGGTATGGCGGGCTTAAGCAGATTGATCCGATCGGGCCATCCGGGCAGATTATTTTGGATTATTCGGTCTATGACGCCTATCGGGCAGGTTTCCGCCGGGTCGTTTTCATTATCAAGCCGGAGCTTCAGGAGGCGTTTGAGACCACGATCGGCAAACGCGCCTCCCGGCTTATGCAGGTCGATTATGTCTACCAGACCTTTGACAAGCTGCCGGAGGGTTTAACTGCGCCGGAGGGACGCGTCAAGCCGCTGGGCACCGGTCATGCGGTGTATTGTGTCCGCGGGGTCGTCGACGCGCCGTTTGCGGTGATCAACGCGGATGATTTCTATGGGGAAGACGCCTTCCGCAAAATATACGACCATTTATCCAGGCTGGATGAAACCGACCCGATCCATCGCTGCTGCATGGTCGGATACCGGGTCGAAAACACGCTGACCGAAAACGGCACGGTGGCGCGCGGCGTATGCACGGCGGACGGTTCCGGCTATCTGACTTCGATCGTTGAACGAACAAAGATCTTCCGCGAGCCCGACGGTACGATCCGTTATGCCGAGGACGGTGGGGAACCGGGCGGCACGATCGCGGAAGGGACGCCGGTTTCCATGAACCTGTGGGGTTTCCCGTGCGGCTGTTTGGACGAACTGGAACGCATGCTGCGGGAATTCTTTGACGGGAAGCTGAAGGCCGATCCGGAAAAGGCGGAGCTTTATATTCCGACCGTTGTAAACGAGCTGACAGAGGCGGGCCGTGCGACCGTACAGGTGCTGCAAACGGACGCGCGCTGGTTTGGCGTGACCTATCGGGAGGATAAGCCTACGGTCATGGCTGCGATCGCCCAAATGACCGAAGACGGGGCGTATCCTCGCGAGCTGTGAGCAAGGAGTAAAACATGGAGCAATTTACGCAGGCATTCCTGGAATTTCGGGACCGCATGGAAGCCGGAATTCCCGATGCGTTCAAAGAGCGTCAGCGCGGGGTCATGATCGCGGGGCGCGGCTGCGCGCTGGCGGTCGGCTATTCGCTGTGGCAGGAACGGAAAATATTTGGCATGGTCGGCACCGGCTCGCAGACGCACAGCCATGAGCAGCGGCTGTTATTCAGCGCCCCGGACCTGACGGTGGAAGAGCTGGAAGGCTGGCGGGCGTATGCGCTCGACGCGCTGAAGGAACGGATCCAGATGGATCTCGCGCATGAATTCACGATTCTGTCGATCGTTCTTGCGGTCGACGGAGTGAGCCGCGAGGTACAGAAGGCGCTGCGGCGGGCGGATATCGAACAAAAATATGGCAGACCCAACGCGGGATGGGCGCAGGTACGGTTCCTTGTGGTCGACCTTGCGAAAAAAAAGCTGTATCCATCCACGCAGGGCAAGCCGCTTGCGAATCTCATGAAAGGCATCTTTTAAGAAGGGGAGACGGACCCGGGGCGGGACCGGCTCCGCTCCGTACCGGGAGGCTTCAGGCTGTTAGCACGATCCGGCACGGCTCCCGGTTGGGCAAGGAACCCTGAAACCGGGAGCGTATCGGGCTGGATTGATCCGCGTAACGATCCGCAGGGAAGGGGGGATCCTGACCTTCCCTGCGCGGCGCAGGCCGGGCGGAAGGTTACAGCCCGGCTTTTTTTGCGGCATTTTTTGTTTTTTATCTTGACAATCTGCGGAAAATCACGCATAATATACTCTGTATTAAAGTGCCGGACAGGCAGCGGCATGTGCCTGACGATTGCAGGCCGGTCAGGCATATGCCGGTGCCCATCCGAAAAACTATCACAAATAGGAGGTGCAGATCAATGCTTAGGACTTACCAGCCGAAGAAGCGCCAGCGCTCCAAGGAGCATGGCTTCCGTAAGAGAATGTCTACCAGGAACGGCCGCAAGGTTCTTGCCCGTCGTCGTGCGAAGGGCAGAAACCGTCTGACCCACTAAGATCCTGTCCAGACACGCAGGCAAAGGGGTCGCGATTTTCCAATAAATTGGAAAATCGCGGCCTGTTTTAGAACCTGCGAATTTGCAGCAAGGCCGAAATGCTCGGCAAGCTGTGGAAAAAAATCAGGATGCGCAAGCATCCTTGGGGTCTGGGGTCTGTGACCCCAGCAGGGATGCAAGGGGCGGCGCCCCTTGCCGCCGTCCGCGTAGGACCGCCGTCCGCGCAGGACCGCCGTCCGCGCAGGACCGCCGTCCGCGTAGGACCGCCGTCCGCGCAGGATCGCCGTCCGCGCAGGACCGCCGTCCGCGCAGGACCGCCGTCCGCGTAGGACCGCTGTCCGCGTAGGACCGCCCGCCCCGCGCAGGGGCCGCCCGCCGCGTAAGGCGCGCCCGTGACTTTTGTTAGGATCCCCGCCGGGTGTAAAATTGTGGGGATTTCATGCCGTGGATGAAAAAAATTTTGCCGCGAAGCATTCCCTGCGGGTTTTTTGCGTCCCTTCCTGTGGGCACTTCTGGAAGGCGCTGGCCGTTCGTTTTTCTAAGATCGCTGCGCGTGGTTTGGAGCTGGGTTTCAGTCCCAACCGCTGTGCGTAACGGCTTTTTCGATCGGCCGATCGGCGTTGCCCGCAACTTGAATTTTCCTTTACATGGAACGGTGAGCCACTTTGAAACACACGCTGAAGCAAAATTATGAGTTCCGCCGCCTTTATCGCAAAGGCCGCTCCGCCGCTACCCGCCACGTTGTGCTCTATGTGCGCCGCAATGGCAGAGCCCAGAACCGTACCGGCCTGACCGTCAGCCCGAAGCTAGGCGGCGCCGTCGTCCGCAGCCGCGTTAAACGGCTGCTCCGCGAAGCCTGGCGCGCTCTGTCGCCCGAGCTCCGCTCCGGTTACGATGTGGTGATCGTAGCCCGTACCGCGTGCGTCCCCGCGAAAACAGGCGATGTGACCGCCTCGATGCGCAAAGCCGCCCGCGCCGTCGGCCTCCTGAAAGAAGGCGCGAAACCGTGAAACATCTCCTGCTGCGGCTCATTCGCTTCTATCAGCGGCGTATTTCGCCGCTCTGCGCCCCGCGCTGCCGCTTTATCCCGACCTGCTCCCAGTATGCGCTCGAAGCGATCGAGAAGTATGGCGCGCTCCGGGGCGGCTGGCTGGCCCTCCGGCGGATCTGCCGCTGCCAGCCGTTTTCCAAATGGAAAGGGCCCTATGACCCTGTTCCCTGAAAGCCTGCTTCACGGCCTTTGCAGAAGGCTGTCAGGCCGGATCTTCGCACGTGCGCCCGTTCAAACGGCCGCGCGTTCCCGATCCCGCCTGCGGGCGCAGCGCCGTCAGGACGGCGTCCCCCCACCCATTCCCAAAAGGGGACTTCCCCCATGACGCGCACCGGCGCCGGATAGCGTCCTTCCACGCTGCCGGACAGGCTTTAGAGCCAGGCCCCGCGCCCGCTGCGCTCTGCCGTGGGCGGAAGTCCTGCGCATCCATTCCAAGGAGTTCCAAAACATGGGTATTTTTGACACTCTGATCGTTCGCCCCTTTGGGCTGCTGCTGATGTGGATCTATAACCTGGTCCATAACTACGGCCTCGCGATCATCATTTTCGCAACCATTGCCAAGCTGATCCTGCTCCCCTTTAGCTATAAGAGCAAGAAAAGCATGGCGCAGATGACTAAAGTGCAGGCGAAGGTCGCCAAGCTGCAAAAGCAGTACGCGAACAACCGCGTCAAGCTCAACGAGGAAATGACCAAACTTTATGACCGCGAGGGGATCAGCCCCATGAGCGGCTGCTTGCCTTCGTTCCTGCCGCTGCCGATCATGTTCGGCTTGTATTATGCCGTGCAGAAGCCCCTCACGTATATGATGGGCTTCCTCGAAAAAGGCGCGGATATCCCGCTGCTGGCGCGGGCCGTCGGCGTCGATATCGCTTCCCAGAACCCGTATACCGTGCAGATCATTATTGCCGAACGGCTTTCCGAGTTCTTTGACGCGTCGGGCAACCTGATGCCCGAGATCGCAAACCTTTCCAGCAATATCGCAAATTATCTTGTCAAGATCGATTTTAACTTCTTTGGCCTCAACCTCGCCCAGCAGCCGAGCTTTACGAACCCCTCCGCGCTCTGGGTCATTCCCATCCTCTCCGGCCTGACCGCGTTCCTGTCGTCCTTCCTGACGCAGAAAATGCAGGGCAACCAGCTTCAGGGCTCGATGAAGACCATGCTGTATATCATGCCCTTGATGTCGGTGTATTTTGGCTTCATCCTCCCGGCCTCGGTCGGTATTTACTGGATCACCAACAATGTTTTGATGGTGGCGCAGGAATTCTGCCTTGGCAAATTCATCAAGTATCAGGAGCGCAAGAACCCGCCGCCGGAACCTCCGGAGGATGACAAAAAGAAGAAAAAACGTAAGGAGGCTTAACGCATGCAGAAAAGTATAGAAACGACCGGCGCCACCCGCGACGCCGCGATCGAAGAAGCCCTGAAGCAGCTCGGCATGGAACGCGACGACGTTTCGGTCGAAGTGCTCGATAACGGAAAAAAAGGCTTCCTGGGCTTTGGCGCGACGCCTGCGCGGGTGCGCGTCACGTATGAAGAGCCCTCCAGGTCGGCTGCGTCTGCGGTTGCTCCGGCGCAGAAGGAAGCGCGCCCGCCGCGTCCGGAACGGGCACAGCGCCCCGAGCGTGCGGAGCGCCCGGAGCGGGCAGACCGCAAGGCGCGCCAGCAGGAATACCGCGAGGAGTTCAAGGCGGAGCTCGAGCAGAAAGCCGAGCAGAAGGCGGAACGCCGCCCGGCGCAGACCCGTCCGAACCTTTCGCATATCGACCCGAATGATCCGCGGCTGACGACGCCGCATCTGGTGAAGGCCGCGCCGCCGAGGGCGGAAGGCGAGGCCCAGCCGGCCCGTCACGAGCGTCCGGAACGCCCGCGCAGGGAGCGGAACTTTGACCGTCCGCGCCGGGAGCCGCGTCCGCCGCGCCAGTCCCAGCCGCGCGAAGAAAAGCCGATCGTCCCGGTCAGTGCCGAGGCGATGGAAAAGGTGACGGCGGAGGCGATCCGTTTCATCTCCGGCTTGCTCCGGCAGATGGGGATTGAGGCCGAGGTACAGGTGCGCGAGCAGCTGGTCGCCGACCAGCTCCGTCTGGAGATCGTTGGCAAGGACATGGGCCCTGTGATCGGGCGACGGGGCGATACGTTGGATGCGATCCAGTATTTGACCTCGCTGGTCATGAGCCGGGTGACAGAGGAGCATGTGCGCCTGTCGATCGATACGGAAAACTACCGGGTCAAGCGTGCTGAGAGTCTCGAGCGGCTTGCGCGCAAGATGGCGGGCAAAGCCGTGCAGTACTGCAAGCCGATGGTACTGGAACCGATGAATCCTTATGAACGCCGCATCATCCATTCCACGCTGCAGGATTATGCGGGGGTAACGACTTATTCCACAGGCTCTGAGCCAGGGCGCCGTGTGGTAATTTCTCCGGAAGGGGTACGCCGTAGCTATCGCCCGCGCGGCGGCCGTTAAAGGAAAGGCTATGATAACTGACACCATCGCTGCGATCGCCACTGCCGGAGGCCCGATTGGGATCGTCCGATTGTCAGGCCCGCGCGCGGCAGAGGCGGTGGACGCGGTTTTTCAGCCGGCGGCGGGCGGCAGGCTGTCATCCCAGCCGGCGAACCGTCTGACTTATGGGCGGATCAGCCTGGACGGCGGCGCGCCGCTGGACTGCTGTTATGCAGTGCATATGGATGCGCCGCACACGAATACGGGCGAGGACATGGCGGAGATCCAGTGCCACGGCTCGCCGGCGGTGCTGCTGGAGGTCATGGACGCGTTGTACCGGCTGGGGATCCGGCAGGCGCAGGCGGGGGAATTCACCAAGCGAGCGTTCTTGAATGGCAAGCTCGATTTATCGGCGGCGGAGGCGGTGAACGATTTGATCGCGGCCCGGACGGCGGAGGCGGCGCAGAACGCGGCGGCTCAGCTGATGGGGGCGGTCGGCACGAAGATCCGCGAGGTACGGGAAGAGCTGTTGGAGATGGTCGCGCATTTTCATGCGGTGATTGACTATCCGGACGAAGATATCGACCCGTTTTTATTTGAGAACGCGCAGGAGGTGATCCACCGGGCGGCGACAACGCTGTACCGGCTGGCGGAGAGCTACGAACGGGGGCGCATCCTGCACGAGGGGGTGCCTTGCGTCATCCTGGGCCGTCCCAACACTGGCAAATCGACGCTGCTAAACACCTTGCTGGGGCGGGACCGTGCGATCGTAACGGACCGGCCGGGCACGACGCGGGATGTGATCGAAGAGACGGTGCGCCTTGGCCCGGTGCTCTTACGGGTTTCGGACACGGCGGGCATCCGGGATACGCTGGATCCTGTTGAAAAGGAGGGGATTGACCGTGCGCTGCGCACGGCCTCCTCGGCAAGCGTAATACTGGCGGTCTTCGACTCCTCGCAGCCGTTAAATGACGATGATTTAATGGTGATGGCGCGGGCGACGGGTAGAACGGCGATCGCGGTCGTAAACAAATGCGATTTACCGGCGGCGGCGGACCTTGAGCGGATACGTCGCCAATTCCACACGGTCATTGAGATCTCTGCAAAAACGGGCGAAGGGGTAGACCGTCTCACGGAACTGATCCCGCACCTGCTGGGCCTAGATACCGCGGCATTCGAGGGCGAAGTGATAACGAACGCCCGTCAGGCGGCGGCGCTTGCGCGTGCGGCGTCGCGCTGTGAGGAAGCGTTATTCGGGGCGCAGTCGGGCATGACTTACGACGCGGTGATCATGGATGCCGAAGGCGCGATTGCTGCATTAGGCGAGATTACGGGCCAAAACGTGACCGACGACATTGTCGAAAAGATTTTCGACCGTTTCTGCGTAGGCAAATAACTCCCTGCGCGGGGAGCGCCAGAGGGCTCTGCCCTCTGGACACCCGCCCCTGCGCGG
>CAJUGU010000044.1 GCA_910586105.1 uncultured Eubacteriales bacterium
TCGCCTGCGCCGCCTGCGGGCGGGGAAAAGGGGAACTGAGCCAAACCGATATGCATAAAACGCAATGAGGGGGGAACACGCGGCAATGGAAACGGTCAGCGGCGTCAGCAACTGGGAATTGAAAATACGGCGGGATCCGGAAGGGATCGCAATCCTGCGGGCGTCGACCTGCGACGAGGAAGCGACGCTGCCCGGATCATTATTCGGACTGCCTGTGACCGCGCTGGGCAGTCATGCGTTGGCGGCAGGCTCCCGCGAGACGGAAGGGGAAGCGGTCACAGTGACCGGCGCGCCGAACGCTGCGCAGCGGGACAACCGGCGGCTGCGCGCGCTGACGCTTCCCCGCACGCTGCTGCGGGTGGGCAACTACGCTTTTTTGAACTGCGACCGCCTGCGCACGCTCAACGTCTATGACAATATCCGGACGTGGGGCGGCAATGTGTTCATGAACTGCCGCGCGCTCGACACCTTCTGGCTGCGCCGCGAAACCGACGCGCAGGGGGAAACGCTCGCCTATCTGTGCGACGTGCTGCCGCGCGAGCTCGATATCACCGTGACCGGGGCCGACGGGCAGGCGCTGCGGCTGCTGTTCCCCGAATATATCGAGACCTACGAGGAAAACTGCCCCGCGCACCATTTTGACCTGCGCATCCTTGGCCCCGGGTATCCTTACCATCATTGCTTTACGCAAAAACGGCTCGATCTGCCGCGATACGACCAGCTTTGGCCCGATCTGCTGCGTATGGAACACGAGCCGGAGACCGCGCTGCGTATCGCCTGGTACCGGCTGCGGTATCCGCTGGGGCTGGGGGATGTCGCCCGGGCGCAATATCTGGATTATTTGCAAGGGCACGCTGCGGAAGCCCTGCGCTGGCGGCTGGCCGAACGGGACGCGGAAGGGCTGCGCTGGCTGCTGCGGGAGACCGCGCCGCCGCGCGAACTGCTTACCGAGGCCTGCGCGCTCGCCCGCGAACAGGGGAACACGCAGGCGGTCGCGCTGCTGCTGGCCGAACAGCACAGGAGCGGTTTTGCTGAAAAACGTTTCGAGCTATGAACGGAGGGGAGACCATGCCGGAGGCAAGGCCGCTGGCTGCGATCGGGCAGGATATCCTGTTTTCCGCCCGCAACGAATTGTATATGAACCTGCCGTATCTGGACGCGGCGCTTTGCGCGCTCCGGTTCCAGCCGGGCGACGAGGTCACACAGACGATCGCCACGGATGGGGACGCGCTCTATTATAACGCCGCCTTTTTAGCCGACCGCTTCCTGCGCTCGCGGACGCTGGTCGACCGTGCCTATCTGCATACGGTTTTGCATTGCATCCTGCGGCATCTGGCAAAAAAACGGGGGAAAACGGCGCGGCTGTGGGACCTCGCGTGCGACGCGGCGGTCGAGAGTATCCTCGATGGGCTGGACTATCCCTGTTTGCAGGAGGGCGACCGGCCCGCAAAACGGAAGTTTTACGGCGAATGTCTGCACGCAATGCCTGTGCTGACCGCGGAAGGGGTCTATCGCCGCCTGCTGCGCCTGCGCCTGACGGAATACGAGCTTGCCCAGCTGGAACGCGCCTTTTTCGTTGACGATCACGGGCTGTGGTCGCCCGACGAGCGCAGCGGCAGCGAGCAGAGCGAAAGCCAGGACGAACGCTGGCAAAACCTTGCCGAAAAAGCGCAGACCGGCATGGAAACCGTGCTGGCCGGACAGGCGGAGGGCGGCGGCTCGGTGCTCGAACAGCTGCGGGTCGCCAACCGCGACGACGTGGACTACCGCGCATTCCTGCGCCGGTTCGCCGCCCCGCGCGAGGTCATGGCCGTTGACGGCGACGCGTTCGATTATGGGTTTTACACCTACGGCTTGCAGCTTTACGGCAATCTGCCGCTTGTTGAGCCGCCGGAGACGAAGGAAGACCGCCGGATTGAGGATTTCGTGATCGCAGTCGATACGTCCATGTCGACCTCGGGCGAGCTGGCGCGGCAGTTTCTGGCGAGTACCTACGCCATCCTCCGCAGCACCGAAACTTTTACCCGCAAGGTGCATATCCGCATCCTGCAATGCGACGATCAGGTTCGGTCGGATATCGCGATACACGATTTGGATGAGCTGCGCGGGTATATGGAGCATTTCACGCTCACCGGCGGCAGCGCCACCGACTTCCGTCCGGTGTTCGAGCACGTCGCGCGGTTACAGGCCGCAGGCGCGTTTGCGTCGCTGCGCGGGCTGGTGTATTTTACCGACGGCATGGGAATTTATCCGCAGAAGCGCCCGCCTTATGAGACGGCGTTTGTGCTGCTCGAAGAACCGCCGCTGTCGGTGCGGATGCCGCCGTGGGCGATCCGGCTGGTGCTGTCGGAGGCCGGGCTGGAAAAAGCGGCGGCGCAGGAATGGGAAGACGCGGACGACCCCCGCGAACTGCCGTGGCTGTGACGGCGGGAAGGAGTTACCATGAATATTAAACAGGCAAAGCAGGAGATCGCGAACACGCTGAAAGCGTATCTGGCAAAGGACGCGCTGGGGAATTACCGGATACCGCCGGTGCGCCAGCGCCCAGTCCTGCTGATGGGCCCGCCGGGCATCGGCAAGACGCAGATCATGGAGCAGGCCGCCGCCGAGAACGGGATCGGGCTGGTCGCTTATACCATCACGCACCATACGCGGCAAAGCGCGGTCGGCCTGCCCTTTATCGAGCACCGCAATTATGGCGGCGAGACCGTCGCCGTGACCGAATATACCATGAGCGAGATTCTCGCCTCGGTGTACCGGCTGATGGAGCGCACCGGGCTGCGCGAAGGCATCCTGTTCCTTGACGAGATCAACTGCGTTTCGGAAACGCTGGCGCCCATGATGCTGCAATTCCTGCAATGCAAGACGTTTGGCAACCAGCGCCTGCCCGAAGGCTGGCTGATCGCGGCGGCGGGCAATCCGCCGGAATATAACCGTTCGGTACGGGATTTCGACGTGGTGACGCTCGACCGGGTCAAACGGATCGACGTGCAGGAAGATTTTGCGGTCTGGAAGGAATATGCCGTCCGGAAAGGGCTGCACGGCGCGGTTGTGTCGTACCTCGACATCAAGAAGGATCATTTTTATCGGGTGGAGACCACGGCGGACGGGTTACAGTTCGCCACCGCGCGCGGCTGGGAAGACCTGTCCGAGCTGCTGACGGTTTATGAAGAGCTGGGACTGCGCGCTGGACGGGAAGTGATCGGGCAATATATCCAGATGCCGCGGATCGCGAAGGATTTCGCGAACTATTTGGAGCTGTACTATAAATATCAGCGCGTTTACCACGTGGAGGATATCCTTGCGGGCACGTGGCAGGCGTTTACCGAAGCCGAGCTGCGCGCCGCGCCCTTTGACGAAACGCTTTCGGTGATGGGGCTGCTGTTCGCGCGGCTTTCCGAGTCTGCGCGCGAAGCCCGGAAACAGGACGGTTTTGTGACCGCGCTGCATGGCGCGCTGCTGACCCTTCGGGGACGGTTGGCAGAAGGCGAAGCGCCTGCGCCCGTGCTGGATGGATTAGCGGAGAGCTGCCGGAAAGAGCTGCGTTTGGAGCGGGAGGCGGGCCGGTTGGACGGCGAGCGCCGCGACCTGCTTCAACGGGAACTGAACGCGATCGAGGATTATAAACGCCGGTTGTGCGCCGAAGGGGTCGACGCTCCGGAGGAAGCGATGCAGCGCGTCCGGGAATGGTTCGGCGCGGAGACCGAACGGCGCAGCGAATTGGGACGGCTGGCGGGTGAACGGTTCGACAACGCGTTCCGGTTTTTGGAGCAGAGCCTTGGGCAAGGACAGGAGCTGGTCATTTTCGTGACCGAGATCGCGGCGGGATATGATACCAGTTGGTTCGTTGAGAATTTCGGCTGCGACGCGTACTTTCGGCATGACCGGGAGCTGTTGTTTGACGATACCCGTCACCGGATCCGCGAGGAGATCGCCGCCGTAAGGTCGGCGGGCGCGCCGCCCGCTGTGGAGGACGCTGCCGAAGGGGAATAAATCCATAAAAACGCGAGGTGCAGGAGGCGTAAAATGAATTATAAGATATTCGGTTTTTTCATTGTTATATGTTTTTTGCTGTTCTATTCGATTCCGGCACTGGTAATCTCGAATATCGAGGATGGCGTTCCATCAAAGAAAACTTTCGATGCACAAGCGAATCTGATTCCAGCCGGGCAAACTCCGGGTACACAAACTGAAATTGACGAAACTGTAGAACAGAGGGAGCTGCCGGCAGAATTATATGTGGAAACAAAAGAATGTCCGGCAGAAATGATTGAATATGTGAAGAAAGAAGCAGCCGATTTTGTGCTGTCCGGAACGGAAGGAAAGATCCCTTCTGAAACGGTTGAAGTGGGGATGCCCTTCTGCTATCTGAATCTGGAAACTGGGTATGATATGTTCCTTTTCCCGGTTCTGTTCGACCGTCAGTTTCAATATGTGCTGCGTGTTTCGGATTATAATGGAATGGTTTCCGGAACCTGTTCCCAATGGCTTGCAGAAGAACTGAATTCATTATCAGCCGCTGCAGCAGAAGAGACTCCGGCAGCTTTTTTCCTGAGTAACGAGTATTTATATGTGGAAATCGGGGAGGAAAGAAAAATACTGGAGGAATTTCCCGGCGAGCAGCGCATTGAGGATGAGCATTTGACCGGGGACTCGGATATACAAACATATACCGTCAATCTGAAAGAACCCCTTGTGGAAGTATCTTTCGATTAAAAAGTGCATAGGCGTTTTCGTTAGGAAGAAGGCTGTAGACGATCGAAATGCATGACAAGGCGCGCGGCAGGGGGGGCGCTCAAAAGGCAGAACTTTCAATGTTCCCCCTTGATTTTCCGGCAGGCATTTTGTATAATGGTCGTATCAAGACATGAAGCCCATCGGGATTTGGGCTTCTGAGGGAGAGAGATACCATGGAAAATTATCAAAAATGGCTCGTCATGGAAAAGGAATGGATCGGGGCCTACTGCAAAAAGACCCTTCGCCGGTCGCTGCTGATTATGGCTCCAGCGGTCATTATCCTGCTCGCGTTGTTAATGGGCGGGCTGGCGGCGGTCGGCGGCGACGATCCGATCGAATCCGCCATCGTCGGCGCATTCGGCGGCGCGGTCATCAGCCTGCTGTATTTCCTGATTCTGCTGGCCGCGCTGCGCGCTGGGCGCTATGTCAAAAAAATCGAAAAAAGCGTGCGCGCACTGAAAATGGAGCCCGCCGAAAAAGACCGTATGGCGCGCGAACTGCTGACCGCGGACCCGTCGCAGACGATCGAATTCAAAATGACCGGCCCCGGCTCGAAGGGGACGCCCGCGCGGTTCATTGCGACCGAGCATTACGCCTATCTGGCGGGCGGCTATCCGTATGCGATCTTGGTACGGCTGTCCGACGTACAGGCGGTGCGCCCCAGCGAGGAAAAACGCCAAACCACGGAATACCGCGCGAAAAGCAGAACATTGTACACGTTCGTGCTGTTCCAGATCGAATTTTGGGGCGGCGAACAGCAGCCGCTGGACGCGATGGGCTTTTTCTCGCAGGAGATCCGCAACCGCGCGCTTGCAATCTTACAGAAAAACGGCGCGCCGGTCGAGCTTTAAGCACAATTTAAAACAGCCGGTTTCCGTCTGCGCAGGCGAAAACCGGCTGTTTTGAAAAATCGTTCGCGATGATTCGCAAGGAGGGTTGAACATGGGACTTTGGATGGTTTTGCTTTTCAGCAATTTGCTGATCCCCGGGCTGCTGATCCTGTTTGGATGGATGTTCCGCGCGCATGCGCCGAAAAAAATAAATTTGGCGTTTGGCTATCGGACAAAACGGTCGATGCGCAATGAAGACACCTGGCAGTTTGCACAGGCGGAATTTGGCAAGCTGGCGTGGCGCTGGGGGCTGGCAGAGCTGATCCCGGCCTTGCTCGGGATGCTGCTGGTACGCGGACGCGGGGAAGCCGCGATCAGCGCCGTTGGCGGCGGCCTTTGCGGCGTGCTCTGCATTCCGATTGGGATCATCATCTGGCAGGTCGAGCGCGCGCTGAAACGCGCCTTTGACGACAACGGGCAGCGTGTCGCCCCTTGAAGGAGGTAACGGCATGAAAAAGGTGGTTTGTTTTCACAACCCGGAGGAGCCGAACGGATACTTGAGTAATTGGTATCGGTCGGATTTTACAGCGGATGGACGGCGGTTCAGTTCGATGGAACAATATATGATGTTCCGGAAGGCGACGCTGTTCGGGGATCTGGAAACCGCGGAACAGATCATGGCAACCGATAACGTCGGTAGAATTAAGGCGCTGGGGCGCTCGGTGACGCCATACGAGGAAACGTTTTGGAATGGGATGCGGCAGATCGCCGTCTTTCAGGGACTGCTCGCCAAGTTTGAGCAGAATGCGGAGCTTCGGGAAAAGCTGCTGGCGACCGGGGAGCATATCCTTGCGGAATGCGCGGTGCAGGATCGAATCTGGGGCATCGGGCTGTCCATGAAGGACGACCGGCGGCACGATCCGGCACAGTGGCAGGGACAAAACCTGCTGGGTTTTGCGCTCATGACAGTGCGGGAAAGCCTGCGCAGAGGGGGCGAAACGTCTTGAGGAAGCGGTGTATGTCCTGTGCCAAGCGCTTGCCGGAGGCGCGCCTTTACAGGCCGCGTTCCTTTAAATCGTTTACCAGACGGATGTAGTATTCCCGGACGTCAAAGCCGGGAAGGTTTTCCCGCAGCAGGTCGACCACGTCGCCGTGCGAGATGCCCTTACCGTGCAGCGGCTCGATCAGGCCGCGGTAATCGCCCCAAATCGCGGATTCGACGGAAACGAGACCGTCGTTGTCGCCGTCCAGATGGCGGATCAGCAAATAGCACAGGTTCATGGGAAAGATCGTACTGAACACGCCCCGCAGCCGCGACATCACGCTTTGATAATAAACGCCGGGCTGGTCGGGGGTATCGCGGTTGAACTCCGCGCAGCGCGCCGCCGTCAGATCGCGCACGCCCTGCTCAAAATCCGGGGCGGTGTCGCCGAGCTTGCGGAACAGGGCGTTGTAACGTCCCGCAATAAACTGTACCAGCCCCGAAGGCATAAGACGCAGAAGCAGGTCGGCAAAATTGCATCCCCGGTGCGGCGTGTTGACCGTGGTCAGGGACGCGACATAGCGATCCATGCCATAGCGCGCGATCGCATAGCGGGAATCCAACCCGCCTTTGGAATGCGCGATAATATTCACCTTTTCACAGCCTTCGGTTTCCACGATCCGCAGGATCTGTTCGCAAAGCTCCTGCGCGCTGCGCGAGACGGCGTCGGCGGACTGCTGCTTTCCATAATAGATCCGCGCGCCGTTGGCCTGCAACGCCGGGGCGATGCGCCCCCAATAATCAAGGAATTGCCAATCACGGAAGAAAATGCCGTGAACCAAAAGCAGCGGGTAACGGGTCTTGCACAGCTCGGAGGAAGCGCGGACGGCGTTGCGTTCGATGTGGGCCAGTTCAAACCGGTATTCCCGCCGCGCGGCCGAGCCTGCCCGCAGCACAAGATAAATGTTGAACCCGGGGAGCCACCAGAGCAGCAGCAGGAGCGCCCGCCAGACAAGTCCGACCTGCGCCGAACAGAAGAAAATGCGCAGCAGCCCGCCCAGCAGGGGCAGGAACAGCACCGCGAGCGAGAGCAGCGCATTCAGCCAGAAGGGCAGGGAGCGGGGCGCAAAGGAGACCGCCCAGACAAGGCATTGCAGCAGGAAGGCGGCTGCAAACTGGTACAGCAGTTCATAACCGTTGCGCAGGGCGCGCAGGCGACGGGTCGCCAAGGCGTCCGCGCGGCAGGGGCGGAGCTGTTGGACAAGGCAGAACGCGGCTGCGGCAAGCAGCAGGGGCGCGCCCCAAAGTCCAACGGCGCGGCAAAGCAAAATGGCATTCGCGAGCAGCAGCAGCGGGATGCAGCGGAGCAGGCGTTTCAGCGGTTGCATAGGGAAGACCTCCAATCCTTTCCTTTATTATAGCACGTCTGCGCCGGGGGCGCATCTTTTTTTCCGGAGGGCGTTTCTTAGAACCTGTATTCACAAGCCGAAGGCGGCGACCGGAGGGCGATTTGCCGGGAAAATCCCGGATTCTACCGCTGGTCGATTGCGGAAACAGGCGCGGCGGGTGTAAGATAACGGCAGGGAGGTGGTTCGATGGAGCCAATCAATATGGAGAAATTCGGTACATTCGTCTTGCAGCTGCGGAAGGAACAGGGCTTGACCCAAAAGGAGCTGGGCGAACGGCTGTTCGTATCCGACAAATCGGTCAGCAAGTGGGAACGCGGCCTCAGCCTGCCAAGCGTGGAGCTGTTGCTGCCGCTTTCGGAGGCGCTGGGCGTTTCGGTAACCGAGCTGTTGAAGGGCGAACGGATGCAGACGGAAACGCTGTCGATCGAGGAGGTCGATCAGATCGTTGGCCGGACGCTGGAGCTGTCCGCCGGGGAGCGGGCCGTGCATCGACAGGACCGCAGGAAATGGATCGGGCGTTACGTCGCCGTTTTTTTCGTCTCGCTGCTGGAGCTGGGCGCATTGGCGGCGCTGGGCTGCGATCTGGAACAGATGGCGAGCAGCGCGCTCCTGATCGTCGGGCTTATGCTGCTGTTTGGCGGCTGGTTCTGCCTGGGCGCGCCGGATACGCTGCCAGTGTTTTATGATGAAAACCCGATCGATTATGTGACCGACGGCATTTTTCGGATCCATGCAACCGGAATGCGGTTCAATAACAGTAATTGGCCGCATATCGTCCGCGCCAGCCGAATCTATGCGCTGGGGACGGCGATCGGATATCCGCTGCTGTATCTGCTGCTGGAAGCGATCGGGTTCAACCGGACGTTTGTCCCGTCGCTGGTGCTGACGCTGGCGGTCTCGCTGGGGATCATGATCCCGATCTATGTCGTGGGCAAAAAATATGAATAGCGTCCGGGCGAAAGGGCTTCACGGGAAATGGATTGAAAAAGGGCTGCATTGTGCAGCCCTTTTTTGCGTTTCGGTCAGCTTTCGCGGATCGCGCGCAGCGCGGTCACGAGCGGGGGTTCGCCTGCGGGGGAAAGGAGGTCGGGTGTCGTGCCGAATTCTTCGTTGCTCGATCCGTCCGGGTTCAGCCCGAAAAGCGCGCTGTATCGCACGATCAGGCCGCTGTTTGGCAGTACGAGGAAAACCGGGTCGATGCCGATGCCGTCGCCGCCGGTCGGGGAGCCGACGATCGTCGCGAAGCCGGTATCCTTACAGAATACGGTGAAGGCTTCCGAGGAGGAATAAACATATTCGTCAACCAGCAGCCAGATCTTGCCCGCGAAGCCGCCGCCGGTTGGCTCCACTTCGAGGGTGTTCTCCAGAAAATGGGTCGCAAGCTCCCGGTCGCGGGGCTCCAGACGCGGCAGGTCGGGCAATTCGTCAATCGGGTGCAGGTCGTCCGCCGGGAAGGCCTCCGCAAGATAGGGGGCGGTGTTTTCCGAGTTGCGCACGAGCGCATAGTTGGTGCTGGACAGGGTATGGGAAGCGAGCGGGGCGACGATCGCGGCCATCCAGTATTCGTCACTGCCGCCGTCGTTTTGGGTGATGTCAACGATCAAATGCTCATAGTTATGGACTTGATCGAGAAAGGCTTGGATTTGGCTGTGTTCTTCGTCGAAGTTGGAAGTGTCAAAACTGGCAATCCGCAGGTAGGCGATCCTGCCTTCGTCGACGATCAGGGTGGTCACGTTTTCGGTGTTCCCGCCGGCGTCAAAGTCTTCGGAGAAGCCGCCTGCATCGCCTTCCAGTGCGTTGGAAGCCTCCAACAGCTTCGGGTAGTTTTCGACGGAGGCGGGCGTGTTCAGGGCGTCCCGCCAGTGTGTACGCTGGTAATCTTCGGGCAGGCCGGTAAGGGTCTCGCGGAATTCGGTATACCATTCCGGTTGGAGCATGGAAAGATGGCCTTCCATGCCCAGACGGAACAGGGCGGAGTTGACCGCGACGAACAGCTCGAAGTCGTTGTCGGACTGCGAGACCATTTCGCGATAGTTCGCAAGGATCGAGTCATAGTCGACGCCATTCCGCTCGAGCAGGCCCCAACAGGGGTAGCTGTCCCGTAAGGTTTGTTCAAAGTATGCGAAATCTTCTTCGCGCTGTTCGGCGGTCAGACCGAACAGGTCTGCAAAGGGCGCGTATTCGTTGTCTGTGGTATTGTTGTCGGCCGATGTGGAGGCCGGGGGCGCGTCGGCACCGGCGTTGGGATCGGTGCGCACAGACGGCGCGCAGGCGCCCAGACTCAAGGTCATGGCGGCGCAGAGCGCCAAAGCGATCCATTTCTGTTTCATGTGGGGAAAACATCCTTTCTGATTTGAAATTCACCGTGATCGCGAGGTATTTTCCTGATACCGCAGCGGCCCGCGCCGTCCGCCGTCGTTCTGGCGGGCGGCGCCAGCAAGCGTGAACGGTTGGGGATTCCTTGCGTTCATTGCCGCAGCAGCCCGCCCTGCCCGCCGTCGTTGTGGCGGGCAGGGCAGCACGTATGAATGAGTTGGTACGCGCCCTTCCCCCGCCGCAGCGGGATTGAAGTTTTTACTCGATTTTTTTACAAAAAAATCGCGGGTGCAGGGCAGAGCCCTGCCGCTGTCCGCGCAGGACGGCGCCCCGGCAAGGGATGGCGGCTGCCGGTACTGCTATTTTAGCAGAAATGGAGCGTGGAAAATAGGGGCGAATGCATTAAGATTTTTTGAAGATTCGTTTAAGATGCGGTTACAGTTTGTTACCGGCGTAAAAAAGGGAACTGCCCCGCAGCAGGCTCGCCTGCTTTGGGGCAGCTCCCTTTTTCCCACAGCCGCTTCCCACAACCGACTGTCTGAAGGAGATGTATATTTTTGGTCCGGGATCGCTCCCGTTTGACCCGGATTCAATACTATGCGTCCGCTTTGCAGGGCCTTCCTTACGACCCCTCCGGGCGGACAACATAGGTTTTCCGGTATTTCTTCGGCGACATGCCCACCTGCTTGGTAAAATGTGTGCTGAAATAACTCGTCGTTTCGTAGCCGATCCGCTCCCCGATCTCCGTGATCGACAGATCCGTCGTGATCAGCAACGTCTGCGCTTCCCCGATCCGCCTCCGTAACAGATAATTTACCGGGGAGTACCCAAACGTCCGCTTGAATACATGCGACAGGTACGGCGCGCTCATATGTAAATCCGCCGCAATGTCCGGTAAGTCCAACGGCTCCATATAATGCTCGTCCAAATAGTTGCGGATCCGCTCGCCCAGCACATGCTCTTCCTCCGGCTCCGGCTCCGGCTGCGCGCCCGTCAGGACCGGCAGGATCTGTATCAAAAAGGCTTCCAGCAGCGCCTGCGCGAACTTTTCCGACTGGCTCGTGCCAAGGCACAGCGCGTCAAACATCATCTCGCACAGGTTTTCCAGAACCGGAAAGCACGTTTTGCACGAATGCACCGGCGCAGCACTGTCCGGCAGCAGCGCGTTCCTGCGCAGCCCCGGCATCGAAAGCCCGCCGATCGCCAGACAATAAATGCTTACCTCATGCTCCGCCCAGGCCGCTTCATCGTGCATTACGCCGCTGTTGTATACGATCAGATCGCCCGGGCATATGTACCGCTGCCGGTTGCCGACAAAATAATTGCTCATGCCGCTGCGCACAAGGATCAGTTCGACATGATCCTTGTGCGAGTGCATCACGCGCGGATACGCGCTTTCCGGCGGGTCGATCTTGCTGACATATAAAAGCTGCGGCTGGTTTTCGCCTGTAAATACCGGTTCGTATGCGTGCTTGACAAAACACTGGATCATGGTTCCTGCTCCTTCCGCTATCATCATCCGTCCTTGGGGTCACTCGTCCTCAACTATAGATTATAGCAGAATTTCCAGTGCTTGTCCTGCGGCAATTTCATCAAAGTGTTGGCGTTATTTTCGTGAAAGTGCAAGCACCGCCGCCGCCGCAATATCGCGCGCGGTCAGGTTGTACTGCTCCATCAGGAATGGCTGCGGGCCGACCTGCCCGAAACGGTTCTGGATGCCGATGCGCTCCAGCGGCACCAGGCTCTTTTGCGTCAGCAGGTTCGCGACCGCCGAGCCGAGGCCGCAGGATACCTGATGGTTCTCCGCCGTGACGATGCAGCCGGTCTCCGCCGCCGCCTTGAGGATCAGCTCCTCGTCCAGCGGCTTCCAGGTGTGCATATCAATCACGCGGGCGCTGATGCCCTGCACCTGCGAAAGCAGCTCCGCCGCCTTGAGCGCTTCATCAACGAGTATGCCGGAGGCAATGACCGTCACGTCTTTGCCGTCGCGCAGCGTCACGCCCTTGCCAATCTCAAACTGGGAACCATCGTCATAAACCTGCACGCAATCCTTGCGGATCAGTCGCATATAAGACGGGGAATCGCAGCCCGCGAGCTGCTCGGTCAGCGACTTGGTCTGCACATAGTCGCAAGAGTCGATCACGACCGCGTTCGGGATGGTCATATACAACGCGCAGTCCTCAAACGGCATATGGGTCGCGCCGTTGAACGCCGCCGTCACGCCGGGGTCGGAACCGATCACATGCACCGGCAGCTCGGAATAGCCCGCCGAAAGGAACGCCTGATCGAACATCCGGCGCGATGCGAAACAGCCAAAGGAATGCACAAATACCTTCATGCCGGTCGCCGCCATGCCCGCGGCGACGCCCATCGCATTCTGCTCGGCAATGCCCGCGTTGAACGTCCGCTCCGGGAACGCCTTCAGCAGCTTGCCGGAATTGATGCAACCCATCAGGTCGCAGTCTACGTGGGCAACCGTTTTATCGTTTTCCATGATCCCCAGCATCGCGTCGACATAGCCGTCACGGTTTGCGCGGGCATCCTTTTCGTGTTTGCCGATCACTTGAAAGCTCATCGCTGTCCCCTCCTTCACTGCGCCCGGATCGCGGCCAGCGCTGCTTCCGAGGCTGCGATCGCTTCATCCCACTGTTCTTTGGTCGGCTGGGAGGAATGCGCGCCGCTCGGCTCCGCGAAGGCCGCGCCCTTGCCCTTGACCGTATTCAGGATCAGGCAGACCGGCTGCCCCTTCACTTCATATGCCGCCTGAATGGCGTTGTAGATCTGTTCCACGTCGTTGCCGTCCGCAACATTGATCACGTGCCAGCCAAAAGCGTCAAACTTGGCCGCAAGCCCCTTGCCGTGGCTCATAACGTCCGCGCACGCGCCGTCAAGCTGCCGCTTGTTGTCGTCGACCAGGCAGATCAGGTTGTCGAGCTTGTAGTGCGCCGCAAACTGCGCGCCCTCCCAGATCTGGCCCTCGTCGGCCTCGCCGTCGCCGATCGCCACGAAAACATGATTGCCGCGGCCCTGCGCCTTGCTGCCGAGCGCCGCGCCGACTGCTTCGCTCATGCCCTGCCCCAGCGAACCGGTCGTCAGGTCAACGCCGACCGTCTTGTTGCGGTCGGTGTGCGACGGGAAGTCGGTGCCCGGCTGGTTGAGCGTGTAGGCGCTCTCGATCGGGTAGTAGCCCTTCAGGCCAAGGGTGGCGTACATCACCGGCCCGCCGTGGCCCTTGGAAAGCACGAACCAGTCGCGGCCCTCCCAGCGCGGCCTTGCCGGGTCGATCTTCATGATATCCCCATACAGCACCGCCATCGCGTCCGCCATCGACATCGAGCCGCCGACATGGCCGAACCCGCGCGACGCGATGATCTTCAAAGTCTCCAGCCGGATCTGCGCGGCAAAGACCTCCAGGCTGTGCATCTTTTCTTTCTTCGTCATGGTATCCTCCTTACAGGAACGGGCAGCGCGTTCTCAGACGGGCTGCCCGCATTTCGTTCGCTTACTTGATGCGCGCGATATCCTTTGCCAGCTGCTTCTTCCTTTCCAGATTGGACTGGCGGGCGATCATGATGCGCTGCGCCTGCGGCGAGCCTGCGCCGTGCATGGACTCGGGCAGGTAGCCGACGGCTGCGGTGCCCATGGTCATGTTCTCGATCAGGCGGAGCACGCGCATCCGGTCCTCGGTCGCGACGGTATCCACGCCCTTGAGGTACTTCACGATATAATCGTGGGTCGCCGGGTTGCGATAATCGGCTTCGCTCGGCTGGGTGACCATGATGCCGCCCGCCAGATCCTGCGCCAGCCGCGCGATCTCATACGGGAACCGGGTCACATTCTGCTTGCAGACGTTCGCCAGCAGCAGGTCGATCAGGTAGTTGCCCGACTTGGTCTTGCTGCCCTGCGACGAGCACGCGATGCCGCAGCAGTACAGGGTCTCGTTGAGGTGGGTCATCTCGATCAGCTTATCCTTGACGTGGGAAGCCTTCGCCGAGCCTGCCATATCGCCCGCCAGCGCGGTCGCGCCGATCAGCACGTCGCCTACGCCAACCTTGCAGCCGCCGTAGCTCTGGCGGTGGTAGCCTGCGAAGCGCTCGACCATCATCCCCGCGAACTGCACTTCGCCATTCAGGAAGATCATGTTGTTGGGGATGAACACGCGGTCGAAAATGACCAGCACTTCATGCCCGCCGTAGACCTTGTTGCCGACGTCAATGTCGTTATACTGCTCGGTCTTGCGGGTGTCGCACGACTGACGGCCCAGGATCAGCGTGATGCCTTCCGCGTCGGTCGGGCAGGCGAACGAGATCGCATAATCCTCGTCGCCGGGACGCATGGAGATCGTCGGCATGACCAGCACGTAATGGCTGTTCAGATAGCCGGTCTGGTGCGCCTTCGCGCCGGTGACGTACACGCCGTCCGGGGTACGCTCGACCACGTGCAGGAACAGGTCGGGGTCGGCCTGCTGCGAGGGGGACTTGGAACGGTCGCCCTTGACGTCGGTCATTGCGCCGTCGACCGCCCAGTCATTGTCCTGCACATCCGTCCAGAACCTGACAAAGTTGTCATGGTACCGGGTGCCGCAGGCTTCGTCGGTCTCGTATGTCGTGGAGTATACCGCATTTGCAGCGTCCATGCCTACGCAGCGCTGGAAGCAGGCCGCCGTCTTCTGGCCAAGCAGACGCTGCATCTTGACCTTTTTAATGAGGTCGTCGGTCGACTGGTGCAGATGGGTGAAGCGGTTGATTTTCTTGCCGGTCAGGTTGGAGGTCGCGACCATCAGGTCTTCATATTCCGGCATTTCCGCCAGCTCATAAGTAGCCGCGAACGAGTTCAGCGACGGGCGGACGATCGGGTCGTCGACCACGTTTTCGACCTTCTCGCCGAACCGGTACAGGTTGAGCTTGAGCGGGCGCAGGGATTCGATATACTGTGTTTTGGTCATCATAGCAGTTCCTTCTCCTTACATTTCAGTATCAGGCGGTTCCTACGGGGAGCTTTTCGCCGAAGCGCTTTTCAAACTCGGCGGCAAGCTCGGCGCGGAACTTGGGGTGCGCGATCGCGATCAGGCGCTTTGCGCGTTCGCGGAGGGTCTGCCCGCGCAGCTGCGCGACGCCGTATTCGGTAACGATGTAGTTCACGTCGCAACGGCTGGTCGTGACCGGCCCGCCGGTCGTGATGGTCGAAACGATCTTGGACGCCGATGCATCGTTGGTCGTCGAATGCAGGGCAATAATGGAGCGTCCGCCCTTGGACAGGTTCGCGCCGCGCACGAAGTCCATCTGCCCGCCGATGCCGGAGATCTGCCGCAGGCCGATCGCTTCCGCGCAGACCTGCCCCTGCAAGTCGACCTCCACGCAGGAATTGATCGACACGACGTTGTCGTTCTGCGAGATCACCGCCGGGTTGTTGCACACATCCACCGGCAGCATATGGATCATGGGATTGTTATTCACGAAATCATACAGCTTGCGGGTGCCCATCAGGAAGGTCACGCAGATCTTGCCGATATCGCGCTGCTTGCGGCTGCCGTTGATCACGCCCGATTCCAGAAGCGGCAGCACGCCGTCCGAGATCATCTCGGTGTGCAGGCCGAGATCCTTCTTATCGCCGAGGAAGGAGCAGACCGCGTCCGGCAGGGCGCCGATGCCAAGCTGGAGGCAGTCGCCATCCTGCACGAGCTCCGCGATGTACTTGCCGATCTGCCGGTCGGCGTCGCCGATCTTGGCGGGCTTGCTTTCCGGCAACGGTTCCCACGAGCTGATGAAGGCGTCGATCTCGCTGACATGCACGAAACTTTCGCCATAGGTGCGGGGCATGTTTGGGTTGAACTCGGCGACCACCGTTTTCGCGGATTTGACCGCCTGCGCGCCGTAGTCGCAGCTCAGGCCAAGCGAAACGTAGCCGCGTTCATCCGGGGGAGAACAGGTGAACGCGAAAACGTCGACCGGCAGCGTGCCGTCGCGGAACATGCGCGGTACGTCCGAGAAGAACGCGGGCGTGTAATCGGCGCGGTTTTCGGCGATCGGCTTGCGGGCAAGTCCGCCGACGAACAGCGCATTATGTCGGAAATGGCTTTCCATGCCGGGCTGCAAATATTCGCCGGAGCCGAGATAGACCATGTGGGCGACCTCGACGCCGTGGAACTGCTCAGCCATGCGCGCCATCGTGCGCTGGAATACGATCGGCTCACCTACCGCGTGCCCGAATACGACACGGTCGCCGTCGTGAATGAGTGAGACCGCCTGTTCCGGGGTCATGATATGCTCTTTGTAGTAGGTCCTCCAATCCATTGTGTGCCCTCCTTAGCGCTTAAAACGCGCTCTCATAAATCGCAAGAATTTCGTCGCGGGTCAGCGGTACATAGTTGTTGCCGAGCAGGCGCTGCTGGGTCTCGACGACGCTGTCCGCATACTTCGGCAGTTCGTCCTCAGTCACGCCGTAGGCGCGCATCGGCTTGCGCTCCAGTACGCGATCCATCAGGGCGTACAGCTCTGAAATTGACGACTTTTCATCACAGCCGAGCAGCCTGGAAAGCAGCGCTTCAAACCGGTTGATCTTGCCGACCGGCTGCTTTTCGATGTATTTCTTCATGACCGGCGCGAACATGACCTGATTGGATTCGCCGTGCGCCACATGGTGCACGCCGCCCAGCGGATAGCTCAGCGCGTGAACCGCCGCGCAGCCCGCGTGGCCGAACGCGATGCCCGCGAAGTTGGAAGCCCGCAGGAATTCCGCCTTGTATTTCTTCCAGCCGTCCTTCTCGCCGGAATCGGCCGCGGCCTTCCAGCAGGGCAGGATCAGCGCCAGCGCCTGTTCGGAGAACAGCTCGCTCAGCGGGCAGGCGTTCGGCGACAGGTAGCTTTCGACCGCGTGGATCATGGCGTCGATCGACGAGGTTGCGTAAACGCCATACGGCAGGCTGGACAGCATACCCGGGATCAGCGCCGCCTGATCGGCGAACATCGAAGGGGAAACAATCCCCTGCTTGACGCCTTTGGTAGTGCGGTTGATGATCGAAATGTTGGTCACCTCGCTGCCGGTGCCGCAGGTAGTCGGCACGATAATCAGCGGATGCACCTTGTGCAGCGACGCCATTTTGTCATACAGGCCGTCGACCCGGTCGCCGCTTTCCGCGACCGCGAGCACCTTGGCAATGTCAATGATCGTGCCGCCGCCGACGGCGATAATCCGGTCGTACTGCATACTGCGCAGCTCGCCCAGAATCTGGTTAACCATAACGTCGGTCGGCTCGCCCGCGCCGTACTTTTCCTGAAAGAGCGTCTGGCAGCCAAGGCCAAGCGCTTCGATCGTCGGGTTGTAAATATATTCGTTGGTCAGGATCAGGTCCTTCGGCCCCAGCGCCATGTCCTTTGCGAAGTCGGAAAACTCCGCATATTCGGCGACGCTCGGTACGATCTGGAATGCTTTCATCGTTCGTATGCCCCCTTAGATCTCCGGGAAGAATTTTGCATCGGGCTTGAGCACCCATTCGTACTCCGCGACGTTGGTCGTCACGATGTTCTTGTCATCCTGAAGGCGGATGCACCACAGGTAGTATTCCGCATAGCCGGGCGCCGCCGCCTGCGAATGGGTCACGTTCGCGGGCATACCGGTCAGGTCATTGTTCTTGACCTTATAAGCGTCGTCGCCGAATTCGGCAAGGCCGTAGCCGTTTTCCGGCAGGAACTTGTAATAGTACAGCTCCGGCTCCACGTGCTGGTGCGGGGGATAGGAGGACCACTTGCCGGGGAAGTGTACGACTTCGCCGATGAAGAAGTTGGTCTCCGGGCAGTTGGAGCGGTCGAAGAAGGTGCGCACCAGACGGGTGGACATATCGTTCATCAGGCCGGCGCCGCGCTCCTCGTTGGCGCTCAGGCAGTCCTCGGGACGGAGCAGGCGCGCCGCAAAGCTGCGCTTGTTTTCGGTGCGTGCGACCGCAATCTCCGCGTCGCTCAGCGCGGTGACGACGACGGCGGTATCCTGCGGCACGTGCAGCAGGATCGCGCCCTCATGGAAGCAGTCCTTGCGCTCGACCGTCTCGCTGCTGGAACCCCACTCGAACGAGACCTTGCCGTAAAGCAGGTCGTAAACGACCTCCTGCGCGTAGCTGAAGTGCATCACGTCGCCCGTGGACAGTTTGACGACGCCAAACTCCATGCCCATCATTTCCGGGTTGTCAACGGCGGATACCATCTTGTTATAGCCCTTCTCGAAGGGGCCTTTGCTGGTGTATTTCATGTGTTTGTACTTCCTTTCCGGGAATTTGAACCTGCATTCAGAAGCTGGGATGGCGGTGAGAGAGCCGCGCAGCCGCCTTCTCCGGCTTGTGGATACAGGCTCGGATTTTCGATTAAGGAAAGCCGCCCGCTCAGAAAACGGGCGGCTTTCAGGATGGATGGGATATGCCAGAAATGCTGCGGTTTTAACTTAATACATACGAGCCTCGGCGAGATGGTCGTCTATGCGCTTGCGGGCTTCCTTGACCGCGTCGGACTTGGAGGTCGAAGCTACGCCAATATGCCACCAGCTCTCATAGCCTTCGGCCATGGTCTTGGGCAGGACCTTCGCGTCAATGATGCAGGAAACGGTTTCCTTTTTCGCCGCGCGGACAGCTTCGCGGAACTCCTCGGGGGTCTTCGCGGTGAAGCCCTTCATGCCGTAGCCTTCGCCGACCTTCGCAAAATCGGTGTAGCAGTAGGTTCCGTCGAGCTTACCGGTCGACTCGTTGCGGTGACGCATTTCGGTTGCCAGCGTGCCGACGCCGTTGCCCATTTGCAGGTTGTTGATGCAGCCGAACGCCGCGTTATCGAATACAACGATGGTAATCTTCGCGCCTTCCTGGAGGGCGGTCGGAATCTCGGAATTCAGCATCATGAAGGAGCCGTCGCCGACCAGAGAGTAAACTTCCTTGTCCGGGGCCGCCAGCTTGGAGCCGAGCGCGCCGGCGATCTCGTAACCCATGCAGGATGCGCCGTATTCCATGTTGTAGGAATCCTTGGCGTCGGTGACCCACAGGCGCTCAAGGTCAGCCGGGAGGGAACCGGCAGCCGCGACGACGATTGCGTCGTCGTCAATCTCCTCGCGGAGGATGCCGACTGCATTGGACTCGGTGATGGTGCCGCCGATGTCGCGGATGAAATCGGTCATGATCTTTTCGGTCCAGCTCGGTACGCAGGGCACGAACTTGCCTTCGCCGAAGCCTTCGCCGTGATACTGGACGCCCAGAACGCTCAGGCGCTCCTTCTCCCAGACCTCGCGGATTTCCTGAATTTCATTGGTGTAAGCGGACTTGTAGCCAGCCGCCTTCAGTTCCTTCGCGATCGCTTCCAGCGTGACCTTTGCGTCGCCGATGCAGCGGGTCGCGTCCAGCTTTTCCGCATGGAATTCGGAGGTATTGATCGCCAGCACCTTGATATCCGGGTTGCGGAACAGCACCCACTTGGATCCGGTCACGAAGTCGTTGAAACGGGTGCCGACGCCGATCACGAGGTCGCAGTCCTTGCAGAGCGCGTTCGCCGCGAGACCGCCGGTCACGCCGATGCCGCCGACCGAAAGGTCAAAGCTGTCCGGCAGCGCGGAGTGGCCCGCCTGGGTCTGGGAAACCGGGATGTTGAATTCCTTGCAGAAGTCCATAACGGTCTGGCCTGCTTCGGAGTAACGCACGCCGCCGCCCGAAATGAGCATCGGCTTTTTGGAAGCCTTGATCAGCTCGACCGCCTGCTTCAGCTCGTAATCGTCGGCGTTGCGGCGGGCAATGTGATGGACGCGCTTCTGGAAGAAGTAGTCCGGATACTCAAAGGATTCGCCCTGTACATCCTGCGGCATGGAGATGACCGCGGTACCGCAGTTCGCGGTGTCGGTCAGCACGCGCATGGCGTTGATCAGCGCGCTCATCAGCTGCTCGGGACGGGTGATGCGGTCCCAATACTTGGCGACCGGCTTGAAGCAGTCGGAAGCGGTCATCGACAGGTCGTTCGGGACCTCCAGCTGCTGGAGCACCGGATCGGGCTGACGGGTCGCGAAGGAGTCGGACGGGAACAGCAGCAGCGGCACATTGTTGATGGTCGCGGTCAGCGCCGCGGTGACCATGTTCGCCGCGCCCACGCCGATGGAAGAGGAGCACGCAATGATCTTGCGGCGGTTGTGCTGCTTCGCGTAGGAAATCGCGGCATGCGCCATGCCCTGCTCGTTGCGGCCCTGGTAAACGCGAAGGCGGCCGGGATCCTCATCCAGCGCCTGCCCCAGGCCGACGACCATGCCGTGCCCGAAGATGGTGAAGATGCCGTCGACGAAAGGCTCTACCTTGCCGTCGAACTCAATGTACTGCTGATTCAGGAACTTAACGATTGCCTGGCCAACGGTCATTTTTGTCTTGCTCATAAGTATCGATCCTCCAAATTGTAATTTCGTTTCGGTGTGGGATGCTTTGCTTTGATGGTTCTATTTTCGCAGATTTTGCCGCATTTTTCTTCCATTTTTCAGTTTGGATTTTTGGATCGCGGCAAAAAGTTATCCGTCACTTTTCCGGGGCGCGAACGGCGGCTTTGCGGCGATTTGCTTTGGAAATGCAATTATTTTCAAATAATGACGGATACGCCGCCGCCGTGCCGCCGGTATTTTCCGGCGGCAGACTTCTAAATTTCTGTTTTCCCTGCCGACAAGCTGACCAACGGCCGCCTGCCGCCGGGCAGCCGTTTTTGGCAGGTTGCCCAAAAAACGGCCTGTTTTTTCTACGCCCGCAAGCCGCGCAGGCCAAAAAAAGCCCGGCGCATGGATCGCTCCATGCGCCGGACAGGAAACAGGAAGGGTATTCGCAAAAGGGGATCACAGGGTAAGCTGCTTGTTGGAAAGGAAGGATTCCTTGCACTTGAACGCAATGTTCGTGCTCTTGGTGCCGTCGTATACGCCCGGGGTCGCCTTGCGGCCGGTCGCGACGCAGTCGCAGAACTCTTCGATCTCGGTGATGTATGCATCATGCCAACGGGTCACGAAGTCCTGATAGCACTCGCGGCATACGCCGTGGCTGCTCATAACTTCGACCATCGAGTCGGTCGGGATACCGGCGATGCGGAGGGTGCCGCGGGTACCGACGATCTCGGTCTCAACATGCGAGCCGTGCGCCGCTGCGCGGCCTGCGAAGAAGAACGCCATCGCGTCGTTCTCGCACTGCATCAGGCAGGAAACGTTGTCGCCGTCGTCCCAATCCTTGTACTGCTTGAACTCGTAGCAGCCGCCGATCGCCCAGAGGTTCTTCGGCTCGGAGCCGGTCAGCCAGCGGATCAGGTCGATATCATGGATGGACATATCGATGAACTGGCCGCCGGAACGGGGCGCGTACTCCAGAGTGCCTTCGATGATGGAGATCGGGTCCTGCGAATAGCAGCGGACGAGGATCACATCGCCGATGTCGCCATTTTCCATCTTCTTCTTTGCGATGCGGTAGGAATGGTCGTAGCGGCGCATGAAGCCCAGCATGAAGATCAGGTCGGGGTGCGCTTCGATGATCTTCTCCGCTTCCTTGCACTTTTCAACGGTTTCAGCCAGCGGCTTCTCGCAGAAAACGTGCTTGCCCGCGTCCATTGCGTAGCCGATCATTTCGACATGGGAAGCGGTGTTGGTGATGATCGCAACGGCTTCGACATTCGGGTCGTTGCAGAGCGCCTTGGGATCGTTGTAAACGGCGGTTACGCCGAGCTCTTCGCCAACCGCCTTTGCGCGCTCGAGGTTTGCGTCGCAGATCGCGACCAGCTCGGAGCCGGGAACGCGGTTTGCGATGTTGCAGGCATGCTCATAGCCCAGACGGCCTACGCCAATGATACCAATTTTCAGCTTTTTCATGTTGATCTGCTCCTTATCATGATTATGTATTGATGAATGAAATGCTTGGGATCGTCTTCGCGGGATCGGGACGGCCGATGCTGAAAACCGGGCCGATCCTTGGAAACCGGGAATGGTCCTTGGAAACCGGGAATGGTCCTTGGAAACCGGGAATGGTCCTTGGAAACCGGGAATGGTCCTTAGAAACCGATGTGCTTGCGCACGTACTCACGCGCCATTTTTGCGTAATCCAGCGGGTTCGCCTTTGCGGGATCCTGCTCGGCCTCGACGACCAGCCAGCCTTCGTAGTTGTACTCGTCGAGCAGCTTGAAGACGGTCGGGAAATCGACGCAGCCTTCCGGATCGCCCGGTACGGTGAATACGCCTTCGGGGATGGAGCGCAGGAAGCTCTTGTTTTCTGCATAGCACTTGTCCATAGCCGCCTTGCGGACGTTCTTGAGGTGGACATGGCCGATGCGGTCATGATGCTTTTTCAGGATCTCGATCGGGTCCTCGCCGGAGAAGGTCAGATGGCCGGTATCGTAAATCATGCTGACGTACTTCGGATCGGTCATGGACAGCATCCGGTCGATCTCGGCCGTGGTCTGTACGGTGGTGGTCATATGATGATGGTAAACGATCTTCATGCCTTCGTCCGCGGCGATCCTGCCGAGATGATTCAGGCCCTTGGTCAGCACTTCCCACTCGTCGTCGTTGAGGACCTTCTTGCGGCTGAGGGGAGTGTTCCACTGATGCTGGATCGAGAAGCTCTGGTCAGAGGTGTTGATGACCTCCGCGCCGATGGCTTTCAGGAACCGCATATGGTCAACGAACGCGCGCTCGTTCCACCACATGGGCTGCTCGTTGAGGTAGGTGCTGATCCAGGCGGTGATCGCCGAGATGCCGCGGCGGCCAAATTCCTTGTTCAGGATCGCGGGGTCGCGGGGATACTGACAGCCGATCTCGGTGCCGACATACCCGGTCAAAGCGATCTCGCTGATGGTCTGGAGGAAGCTGTTTTCGGCTCCCATTTCCGGCATATCGTCCTCTGTCCAGGCAATGGGGGCAATGCCGATGCGTACTTTGTTTTGATCCAGCATATTTGTGTACCTTCCTTTCGGTCATTTTGCCGCCGGTCAGCCGGAGCTGTGCCCCGGCGGCGGCAGGTATGAAAAAGAAAAATTGAAAAAGGATAATGCGCTTTGCTGAGGGGTGTTTCCTATGGTCTTATTATCGCAGATTGCGGCGGAAACTTCTTCTAAAATCCGATTTTGCTTTCGACAGAAAGCAAAATCTTTTGGGACGCATTTTTGTTCGGCAAAATACAAAAAAACGCCGCGTTATGCGATAATGGAAGGGTGAAAATTCCATTATCGCAGCTGGTATCCGATATCCGGCGCGGCGTTGGGGGCGTGGGGACTTTTAAATTTTTGTTTTCCGGCTTTCGCAGCCGGTTTTTTCGGCGAAGACGCGCGCATAAGCGGCTCTGACTGCGCCGATCCCGCCCGCAGGCGAAAAAGGGATTCCAAAGGGACGAGTCCCTTTGGCGCTGTCCGCGCAGGACCGGGGTCCAGGGGCAGCGCCCCGGCGCCCGCCGCGCAGGCGAAGCAAACGGCGCGCGTTACAGTGCGGTTTGCAGCTCGCGGCCTTCAAAGGCGACCCGCTTTTTGATATCTTCCATCGTGGACGTGAATTGGTAGAGATCCAGCGACTGCGCGCCGTCGCAGAGGGCGCACTTCGGGTTGTTGTGCACTTCGATCATTAAGCCGTCCGCGCCGATCGCGATCGCCGCGCGCGACAGCGGCGCGACCATATCCCGCCGCCCCGCCGCATGGCTCGGGTCAATCATAATCGGCAGGTGCGAATGGGTCTTGACCAGCGGTACCGCCGATACGTCCAGATTGTTGCGGATCATCGGCTCAAAGGTGCGGATGCCGCGTTCGCACAGGATCACGTTTTCATTGCCGCCCGCGTAGATGTATTCCGCCGCCATCAGGAATTCTTCCATTGTTGCGGACAGGCCGCGCTTCATCAGGATCGGCTTTTTCGAGCGCCCCAGTTCCTTGAGCAGCATGAAATTCTGCATGTTCCGCGCGCCAAGCTGGATGATATCCACATCGGCAAACAGGTCGAGGTGCTTCTCGCTCATGATCTCGGTGACGATCGGCAGGCCGGTCTGCCGTTTGGCCTCCATCAGCAGCTTTAAGCCTTCCGCTTCCATGCCCTGGAAGGAATAGGGCGAGGTGCGCGGCTTGAACGCGCCGCCACGCAGGAAGGACGCGCCCGCGTTCTTGACCGCTTCCGCGACCATCAGGATCTGCTCCTCGCTCTCGACCGAGCAGGGGCCCGCGAATACATTAAAATAACCTTCGCCGATCTTCCGTCCCGCGACCTCGAGAACGGTATCGTTCGGATGCATCTTGCGGTTGACCGCTTTGTAAGGCTCGGTGACGCGGCGTACATATTCCACCGAATCGTCGGCCAGCAGCGTCCGCTCGTCGATACGCGAGGTGTCGCCCAGCAGGCCAAGAATCGTGGTGGAGGAACCCTCGGAATAATGGATCGACAGCCCCATGCCCTCAATTCGGTGGATCAGACGGTCGATACGTTCCTTCGGGACGTTTTGCTTGATGACAACGATCATGGTTGATGATTTACTCCTTTAGCATTTGAAATTATTTTGAACCGCTATCCATTATAACACCTTTTCCGAAAAAAGAAAGGGGAATGCTATATTTTTTTACGGATGTCCGCGCAGGTACAGGCGCACGCTGACGAGGACGAGTTTTCCCGTTTTCAAAACAGCTTGAACGCAGGCGCAGGGGAACGCGGACGGAAATACGGCGGCAAGACGCTGAAGCCGATGCGGGAACGCAAACGCCCGGATGGGGCGTCAAGGTTTCGATTGCGCTGGAACGGTCAGAAGCGTGCGCTTCGATCTGGATCCGGTTGTCGCTGCGCTTCACGTCCATGCCATGCAGGATCGTGTTTTCCACGACCGGTTGGAGCGGGAGACGCGGGACATAGCGCGCCCCCGCGCGCCGGCTGCTATGCCGTATCCGGCCGTGAAACAGTTCAGGTACCGGTACCGCATGGAACGCCGTCCGGACGGCGGCGTCCGCTTGCGGCCAGCCGCGCCGCTGTGGTATAATCAATGAGGAAAAACGGCGCGCGGGGCGTTCCCGGGCGCATGGGATACCGGGATCCGGAACGCCAAAGAAGGGGAAATGCACAAAGCGTTCATCGATCGAACAATACCACAGACAGGGCGTCCCGCAAAAAGGGGGGCCGACAGAAAGAGGGCAGGTACAATGGACGAAAGGCTGAGACAGGATGCGGAACGCATCGTTGCGGCGAGCATACAGGCGGTGCTGCCGGACAAAGCGGTGAAGAAGGCCTTACAGGGCTTCCACCCGGCGGGCGGGCGCACGCTGCTGGTCGCGGCGGGCAAGGCGGCGTGGCAAATGGCAAACGCGGCGGTTTCCGTGCTCGGCCGGGTTGACGGCGGCGTCGTTATCACGAAATACGGCCATGTAAAAGGCGCAATCCCCGGCGTGGAATGTTACGAAGCCGGGCATCCGGCACCGGATGAAAACAGCTTCTGCGCGACCGAAAAGGCGCTTGCGCTGGTACGCGGCCGAAACGCGCAGGATACGGTATTATTCCTGCTTTCCGGCGGCGGCAGCGCGCTGCTGGAAAAGCCGCTGATCGCCGGCGCGGAGCTGCAAGCGATCACAGGGCAGCTGCTGGCGAGCGGGGCGGATATCGTGGAAATGAACACCGTGCGCAAGCGCCTGAGCGGCGTCAAGGGCGGACGGTTTGCGCAGGCGTGCGCCCCGGCGCAGGTGTTCAGCATCATACTCAGCGACATCCTCGGCGACCCGCTGGACATGATCGCGAGCGGCCCCGCCTGTCCCGACCGGTCGACCTGCGCGCAGGCGCTTGCCGTCGCGGAAAAATACGGCCTTCGGCTTTCGCCGCAGGCGCGGGCGCTGCTTGCGTCCGAAACGCCCAAACGGCTGGACAACGTGGAATCGCACATCACCGGCAGCGTCCGCGAACTGTGCGCCGCCGCGCGGGCGTGCGCCGGACTGGGCTACGAGCCGGTTTTGCTGACCGACCGGCTGTGCTGCGAAGCGCGGGAGGCGGGCAGCTTTCTCGCCAGCATCCTGCGCACGCATGCCGGGGGAGGGCGTTCGCTGGCCTTCCTCGCAGGCGGTGAAACGGTCGTCCACCTGACCGGGGACGGGCTTGGCGGGCGCAATCAGGAGCTTGCGCTTGCGGCGGCTCCCGGGATCGCAGGGCTTCCGGGCGCGGCGGTCTTTTCGGTCGGCAGCGACGGCACGGACGGCCCCTGCGACGCGGCGGGCGGCTATGTAGACGGCGGCGCCGCGGCGGCGCTGGACGCGCAGGGCCTGGAAGTACACGCCGTCCTGCGGGCGAACGACGCCTACCATGCCCTGAAAGCCGTCGGCGGGCTGCTCATGACCGGCCCGACCGGAACCAACGTCAACGACGTATCGGTCGCCCTGCTGCGGGCATGAATATACACGCTTTCGTTGAAATATGCAAAAGTCGGCGCGTTCGGGCGGATTCCTTGTGGAATGCACCTATTGACGGCGCGGGGGCGCCTGTGATAAAGTAGTCTTATCAAAAAGGGCAAAGGCGCCGGTGAGATCGCTCTCGGGCGCTTTTTGCCGTTTTCAGGAGGGAACACCATATGTTAGACACCATCACCAGCATCAACAGCGCGGTCAACAACTTCGTCTGGGGCTGGCCGGCGTTGATCCTGCTGTCCTTCACGGGCATCTTCATGACCTGCCTGACGCGGTTCTTCCAGATCGCGCACATCGGCCACTGGGTCAAATCGACGATCGGCGCGATCTTCCGCGACCGGCACGTGGTAGGGCATACCTCGGACAAATCCATTTCGCAGTTCCAATCGTTATGCACGGCGCTTGCCGCGACGGTCGGCACCGGCAACATTGTCGGCGTCGCCGGTGCGATCATGGTCGGAGGCCCGGGCGCAGTCTTCTGGATGTGGATCATTGCCTTTTTCGGCATGATGACCAATTACTCGGAAAACGTCCTCGGCATTTATTACCGCGAGAAGAGCGCTTCCGGCGAGTGGCACGGCGGCGCGATGTATTACCTGAAGAATGGGCTGGGCGCAAAGCGCGGCTGTAAGACGGTCGGCGCGGCGCTCGCGGTGCTGTTTTCGGTCTTCTGCCTGCTCGCGTCCTTCGGCATCGGCAACATGACCCAGATCAATTCGATCGCGGGCAATATGGAGACCGTGTTCGGCGTGCCGAACGCCGTCAGCGGCGTCGTGCTGATGGTGCTTGCGGGGCTGGTCGTGATCGGCGGCCTGAAGCGGATCGCCTCGGTCACGGAAAAGATCGTGCCCTTCATGGTCATCCTTTACATCCTCGGCAGCGCCGTGATCCTCGTCACGAATTTTTCGCAGATCGGCGCGGTGTTCTCCGCCATTTTCCGGGGCGCGTTCGCGCTGAAAGCGGCGGGCGGCGGCGCGGTCGGCTACGGTGTGAAGCTCGCCATCGAGCAGGGCATGAAGCGCGGCGTCTTCTCGAACGAGGCCGGCCTTGGCTCGTCTGTCATGGTGCATTCCTGCTCCAACGTCAAGGAGCCGGTGCGGCAGGGGATGTGGGGCATCTTCGAGGTGTTCGCCGACACCCTGATCGTCTGCACGCTGACCGCGTTTTCCGTCCTGTCCTCCGGACTGGTCGACCTGGAGACCGGCGTTTCGATGGAAGTATACCAGGGGGTCTCGCTGACGGCGGCTAATCTGGTCAGCACCGTGTTTTCGATCCACTTCGGTTCGGTGGGCGCGGCGTTCATCGCGATCGCGGTCATGCTGTTCGCCTTCTCCACCACGCTCGGGTGGAGCCATTATGGTAGCACCGCCTGCACCTACCTGTTCGGCGAGAAGGGCGCGAACGTTTACCGGGTGATCTTCGTCGCCGCGGTATTTGGCGGCGCGGTCATGGGGGACAACCTGGCGTGGGACATCGCGGACACGCTCAACGGCCTGATGATGCTGCCGAACCTGATCGGTGTGCTGGCGTTGTCGCCGGTGGTATACCGCTGCACAAGGAATTACATCGACCGCACGCTCCGCGGCAAGCCGGTGGCTCCGCTGCTGAACGTTTCGGACGAGCGCCGGGATTGAGGGCACATATTCGCAGGCCGGGGACGGCGGCGGAAGCCCTCGCGCATCCGCCATCCCAACTTATGGATACCGGTTCTGGATGGCAAACGAAAAAAGGGGCTGTCCCGGATCTGAACCGCTCCCCGTCAAGTGGACAATGAAATAATTAACAAAAAGTTCACAGCG
>CAJUGU010000045.1 GCA_910586105.1 uncultured Eubacteriales bacterium
AGACGTGTGCTCTCCGATCTGGGGCAGAGCCCCTGCGCCCCGCCCGCCAGCGTTAGCCCACGCTCTCGACGAAGTTTACGACCGCCGCGCGCTGCGCGTCGATGTTGGCGTCGTACTGCTCCTCAAGACCCGTGATCGTGTAAACATAATAGCTGTTCGCGCCTTCCAGAAAGATGACAAGCGCCTTCGCTGTTACTCCCTCCTGCGTCACCGAGTAGCTCTCCGCTTTCGCCGTCAGACTTGGGTCGACCGCTACCTCTTCCGACGTCGGGGCCCCAAAGCTCGAAAGCGTTTGCTCCCGGTAAAATTCCATCAGCGTATCAAGGCTGCTGAATTGCTCCGAGTCCTTCGGTAAGCCCTGTACCAGGATCGAAAACGTTTGGTCGCTGTTGTCCAACACCAGATGCTCTTCATTGCCGCCGTCGCTTTGCACCCAGCCCCCCTCAATGTCCGGGATCCGCACCGAATAACTCCCCGATTCGCTCCAGAAGTTTAAAAGCTCTGGAGCCGCTGCGGTTTGCGTTCCGCCCGCCGCCGCGCTCGTCCCAGCGCCCGACTGCGCGTCGCCCCCCGCGTCGCCCCCCGCTCCGCCGCAAGCGCTCAGACTTACGCACAACGTCGCCGCAACCAGCGCCGTAAACAGCTGCTTTTCCACTTTTTTCAATTCCGTTTTCATTAAAATCCTTCCTTTCATTGGCAATTTTGCCCGATCTTGAGTATAACACGCTCGGCTTGTCATTTTGTGAAGAAATTTTGAAGGATTTCCGTCCTTTTTGCATATTTTCCTTTTGCAGGAAAAGTATAGGTGATTGAATCAATGCAAGAGATTACATTAAGTATTGTTAAACTAAAAGAATACAGGGAGTTGTATTCCGCGCTTCAGACAGGCCGCACGCCCGCGCTCGCCTGCGGCCTGTCGCCCGTGCATAAAGCCCAGCTCGCCGCCGCGATCGGGATCCAGTCCGGCAGGCTCGTGCTGCTGCTTACCGACGACGAAGCCGCCGCAAACCGCCTGGCTGCGGATCTCTCCGCCTTCGCCGAGCGGAACGTCCCCGTGATCCCCTCGCGCGACCTCATGTTCCTCGGCGTGGAATCGTATTCACATGAATTTGAACAGGCGCGTATCGCCGCCCTCTGGCGGCTGCGCCAGGGCGCGCCGTTCGCTGTGGTCTCCGTAGCGGCGGCTCAGCAGACAACGATCCCGCCGGAAGCGCTCGACCGCGCAGTCATCCGCCTGATCGTCGGCGAAACCGTCCCGCCGGGAGACCTCGTGCGGCGGCTGAGCGCCGCTGGTTATCAGCGCACGACGCAGGTAGAGGGCCACGGCCAGTTTTCGCTGCGCGGCGGTATCCTCGACCTGTTCCCACCGCAGGAGCGCACGCCGGTGCGCGTCGAGTTCTGGGACGACGACATTGATTCCATGTCCTATTTCGACGTCGGCAGCCAGCGGCGCGGCGAAACGCTGCAAAGCCTATTGTGCCTGCCCTGCATGGAAGCGCTGCCCGGACTGGCGGAGGGCGGCGTGCCCGGCCTGTGCAAACAGCTGGAAAAGGCGCTTTCCGGACGGCGCAAAAAACATCCCGATCTGGAAAAGAATCTGGCGCGGGACATCGAGCGCCTGCGCGAGACCGGGTATCTGCCGTCGGCGGACAAATACCTGCCCGAGATCTATGGCGCGCCCGCGACGCTGTTCGACTACCTGCCGGAAGATACCCTGCTGGCGATCGACGATACCCCGCGGCTGCGTGAGGCGGCGCGCGGGTTCTGCCAGCGGCTGACGCTGGATATTGAAGCCGTCAACGAGCGCGGCGAGCTGGCGCACGAGCCTTCGGCGTTCGCGCTTGACTTCCCGCATATTGCGGAGCAGGCGCGCCGGTTCCGGACGCTGCGGCTGGACACCTTCCTGAATTCGATACCGGAGCTTGCGCCGAAAACGCTGCTCAATTTTGCGGCGAACCAGATGAACGCCTTTGTCGGCTCGCTTGACGCGCTGTGCAGCGATATCGACAGCTATTTGAAGCAGGGGCGCGCCGTCGCGATGGTGTGCGCGGGCGAGCTGCGCTGCAAGAACATGCTGGAAGCGCTCGGAGGGGCGGGGGTGCCTGCGAAGCGGAGCGTCCACCTGCCGGAGCCGGGGCGCGCGGTGGTGATCGAGGGCAGTCTTTCGGCGGGCTTTGAATACCCGGCGCTCGACCTGACCGTGCTGACCGAAGGGCGCGCGGTTGGGCGCAAGCCTTCCGGCAAGGGCAAAAGATCCAACCGTGACCGGGTGAAAAGCTACGCCGACCTGACGCCCGGCGATCTGGTCGTACACGAGCATCACGGCATTGGGAAGTTCGTCGGGATGGAGCGTATGGAGATCGACGGCGCGGCGCGCGATTTTATTAAGATATCATTCGCGGGCGCGGATTTCCTGTATGTCCCGGCGACCAATCTGGACCTGATCTCGAAATACATCGGCGGCGGCGATCCGGAAAAGGTGCGGCTGACCAAGCTGGGCGGCGCCGACTGGAGCAAGGCGCGGACGCGGGCGAAGGCGGCGGCGAAGGACCTTGCGGCGGGGCTGATCAAGCTGTATGCCGAGCGCGAACGGCAGAAGGGGTTTGCGTTCCCGAAGGACGACGAATGGCAGCGCGAATTTGAGCAGGCGTTCCCATATGAGGAGACGGACGACCAGCTGCGGTGCGTGCAGGAGATCAAGCGGGACATGGAGTCGGAGCGGCCGATGGACCGGCTGCTGTGCGGCGACGTGGGCTTTGGGAAGACTGAGGTCGCGCTGCGGGCGGTGATGAAGTGCGTGCTGGCGGGCAAGCAGGCGGCGATCCTTGCGCCGACGACGGTGCTGGCGCGGCAGCATTACCTGACGGCGTTGGAGCGGTTCCAGGGGTATCCGGTGCGGATCGAACTGCTTTCGCGCTATAAAACGGCGGGGGAGCAGAAGAAGATCTTCGAGCTGCTCAGCGCGGGTATGATCGACGTGGTGATCGGCACGCACAAGCTGTTCAACAAAAAGGTGCAGTTCCACGATCTGGGGCTGCTGGTCGTGGACGAGGAACAGCGTTTCGGGGTTTCGCACAAGGAAAAGCTCAAGGAAATGAGCAAACAGGTGGACGTGCTGACGCTGTCGGCGACGCCGATCCCGCGAACGCTGAACATGGCGTTATCGGGGATCCGGGACATGTCTTCGATTGAGGAGCCGCCGCACGACCGGCACCCGGTACAGACTTATGTACTGGAATACAGCGAACCGGTGTTGCTGGACGCGATCCGGCGGGAGCTTGCGCGGGGCGGGCAGGTCTTCTACCTGCATAATATTGTGGAATCGATCGATCAGACGGCGGCGCGGCTGCATCAGGAATTGCCGGACGCGCGGATCGGCGTTGCGCACGGCAAGATGGGGCAGCGGGAGCTGACGAAGGTGATGCAGGCAATGAGCGACGGTGAAATTGATATACTGGTCTGCACAACGATCATTGAAACGGGCATTGACATTCCGAACGCGAACACATTGATTATTGAAAACGCCGACAACATGGGTCTTGCGCAGCTGCACCAGATCCGGGGGCGAGTAGGACGATCCAGCCGCCGGGCGTCCGCCTATCTCACCTTCCGCCGCGGCAAGGTACTCAGCGAGATTGCGCAAAAGCGTCTGAGCGCGGTCCGGGAATTCGCGGAATTCGGCTCGGGCTTCAAGATCGCGATGCGCGACCTGGAGATCCGGGGGGCGGGCAACGTTCTGGGGCCGGAGCAATCGGGCCACATGATGAGCGTCGGCTATGATTTATACTTGAAACTGCTCGAAGAAGCGGTTTTAGAGGAGCGCGGCGAGCCGGTACCGCGCCGGGTCGAGTGCGCGGCAGACCTGACGCTCTCTGCAAACCTCCCGGAAAGCTATGTACCGGACGCAGGCCAGCGGGTAGACCTGTACCGGCGTATTGCGCTGATCCGGAGCGAAGAAACGCGGAGCGACGTGCTGGACGAACTGATCGACCGGTACGGGGAGCCGCCGGCGGAGGCGGTGGCGCTGCTGGACATTGCGCTGCTGCGGGCGCAGGCGGCGGCGCTGGGCATTGTGGAGATCAAGCAAAACGACGGCCGGCTGCTGATGGTATTCGGCCAACCGGACTTTGCGCGCCTGTCGGCGCTGTGCAGCAGCGAAGTTTTCCGGGGCCGTCTGCTCCTGAACGCAGGCGCCGAGCCTTATCTATCGCTCCGCATGAAGCAGGGCGAAGCCCCGATGGAAATGGCGCAAAAGCTGATCGCCGAATACGCAGCCCTCTAAAGGGCTCTGCCCTTTGGAAACCCGCCCCTCGCCGGGGAGGTGTCCTGCGCGGACGGCGCCAAAGGGCTCTGCCCTTTGGAAACCCGCCCCCTCGCCGGGGGAGGCGTCCTGCGCGGACGGCGCCAGAGGGGCTAGCCCCTCTGGACTCCCGTTTTCGCCTGCGGGCGGGACGGGGCTTGGGCGTGTGCTGATTCCCGTTTACGCGTGCAGTTTCCAGCCCGCCACAACGACGGCGGGCTGGAGCTCTTACTGCGGCCGGGTGCGGTGCTCACTCCCGTTTATGCGTGCATTTGCCAGCCCGCCATAACGGCGGCGGGCTGGCGTTCTTACCACGGCTCACAATATCTTTTACTGGAACACCAAAGGGAGGATTGTCATGGAAGCCTTTTCCGCCGCCGCATTACGCGAGCTGCTTGGGCAAGCCAAAGCAGCCGACCCGGATCGGAAACAATCCGACTGCTACGAATGGAACCCGCCCGTTTCCCAAACCGACTTGGAAGCATTCGAGCAGGAGATCGGCACGACCTTGCCGGAAACCTACCGCCGCTTCCTGTTGGAAGCCGGAAACGGAGGCGCAGGGCCGTTTTGCGGCCTGTTTTCCTTACAGCAGGTGCGCGGCTGGCTCGATTGGAAGGTTGAGCCGGAGGAATGCCCTTTTCTTCGACCCGGGATGGATGCCGATGTGGCCCAATGGCTATGGAATGACGGCGAAAACTGGAAACGCGGCTGCATCCCCATCGGTTCCGAAGGGGATACCTATTTTACCCTGCTGCTCGTGGCAGGCCCCAACCGGGGACGGGTCGTTTATGTGGAATACGAGGCTTCATGGGTGTTTTTCCCCGAAGAACCGGACTTTCTGCGCTGGTATACCCGCTGGCTGCGGGAGGTGGCGCTGGGCTATAAAATTTTCTGGTTCGCGACGAATCTGGACGGAGACGAGCAAGCGCTCCGAGAGCGCTATCGGCGGGCGGAGACGGACGAGGAACGCTGGGCGGCCGTCGCCAGCATGGAGAAGTTCCCCGTCCTGTCGCCGGAGAGCGTCGAGCTGATTTGCGCCGAGGTACAGAAACAGCTTACCGTCCCGGATGCCTGCGGCGTTTTGGAGCTCCTTTATTTCGCCAGCGCGGAGCGGTACCATTGGTTTCTGGATAGCCGCTGGAAGTCTGGCCGCTGCGCGGCGGTGGTGCGGGAAGTGTCTTATTCCCTCATCCACCTTCCGGTGGATGACAAAGCCCTTGCGGAACGCTGGCGGGAGCGGGTGTTGGAGCAGCTTCCCGATCTCCCGCAGGAAGCGTGGCTTGCCGCGGTGCAGCTCCTGCGCAAGAGCTGCGGCGTCCGGCTGGCGCAGGTATTGTTCCTGCTGGAACGCGCGGAAGGGCGCGTGAAAAGGGAATTGTTGCGTTCTTTCTCCCGCTTCCCGGATGCAAAGGAGCATTTGGAGCTTTGGCTCCCCCGGCTTGCCGAGCGGGACGATCTGGAACTCCTATGCGTGGTACTGAACACCGTCCCGCGGACGGCGGACGCACGCCTTCGCGAAGCGCTGTATCAGGTGCAGAAGGATTTCGCCTTTGCCGTCGAGCTGCTCCTCCACGTCGACCGCAAGGACCCGGAGGCAGTCCGGCGCGCCAACCGCCGCAGGCTGGAAAATGAGGTCTATCGGTACGCCTGCGCCGCATGGCGGGATGCGTTCCGCGAAGCAATCAATCCCGAGGTGGCAGGCGTACCCCGCCCCTACTTTTTGGAAATGGAACACCACGATATCCGTGATCTGGGCATGGATCGCCTGCCGCCGCCCGGCTGCATCCGTTTGAATCCCCTGATTGCGCTGGCAATCCGGGAGCAGCGCGGCCGCCTGCCCTCTACGGCGTATGACTGGCGCCGGGCATTGGAGCGGATGAAAAAGCTAACCATCAAGCTCACCCGGAGCACGGTGCGCGCGTGGGATGAGGAAGGGCACCGCGTATTCGTCTACGCGCCTGACGAGCATTTCCCCCCGGAACCGTTTTTTTACGACCTGCGCGACTGGTCGGCGATCGGGCGCATGCAAAGCCTCCGGACGCTTTGCATCGAAGAACTTTGCGTGGACGACTTCTCGTTCCTCGCGGAATGTAAAAACGTCGAAACGCTGTCGCTGCGCGGTACGAACTTTTCCGACTGCCGTCTGCTGCGCGAAATACCCCGGCTGAAACGGGTCAACCTGAACCTTTGCCCGCTCACGCATCAGGATGCGCTGGCCGATCTGCCGATCGAGTTCCTCACAGGGGCGGAAAATTCATGATTTTGCGCCGTCCCCCTTTACAGGACGCGCTTTTGCGGATATACTATTATAGGAAAATTATAGAACGGAGCGAACAGCGATGCTTGAATTTGAAGAATATAAGGTCAAACTGAACAACCTCAAGCCCGATCTGGACGAGTTGGGGCATTCGCTCGATTTGGATCAGGCGGCGCGCGAGGTCGAGGAGCTGGAAATGAAGGCCGCGCAGCCGGGCTTCTGGGACGACCCGGACGCCTCGCAGAAGGTCGTATCCCGCATGGGCGCGCTGAAAGGGAAGATCGAAGCCTTCCGCGCGCTGGAAGCGCAATGGGACGACCTGACGACGCTGTGCGAAATGGCGATCGAGGAAAACGACGAATCCATGCTGGAAGAGCTGGAAAGCGGCTTCAAGGAACTGGACGAGGGCGTAGCCGCCCAGAAGCTGCAAACCCTGCTGACCGGCGAGTACGACCGCAACAACGTGCTCATGAGCTTCCATGCGGGCGCGGGCGGCACCGAGGCGCAGGACTGGTGCGCCATGCTTTACCGGATGTACACCCGCTGGGCGGAGCGCCACGGCTTTACCTATAAGATCATGGACTATCAGGACGGCGACGAAGCGGGCCTGAAATCGGCGGATATCCTGATCGAAGGGGAAAACGCCTATGGCTATCTCAAAGGGGAATCGGGCGTCCACCGTCTGGTGCGCATCTCGCCGTTTGACGCCTCCGGGCGGCGGCATACCTCGTTTTCGGCGGTTGAAGTCATTCCGGATATCCCGGACGACGCCGACGTGGAGATCAAGCCCGATGATTACGAAATGCAGGTTTTCCGCTCCTCCGGCGCGGGCGGCCAGCACATCAACAAGACTTCGTCAGCCGTGCGCCTGATCCATAAGGCGACGGGCATTGTCGTATCCTGCCAGACCGAGCGCAGCCAGTTCCAGAACAAGGACAACTGCCTGCGGATGCTGCGTTCCAAGCTGGTCGAAATCAAGGAACGCGAACACCTCGACAAGATTTCCGATATCAAGGGCGATCAGAAGAAGATCGAATGGGGCAGCCAAATCCGCTCCTATGTCTTCATGCCCTACACCCTTGCAAAGGACACCCGCACCGCGTATGAAAACACCAACATCAACGCGGTGATGGACGGCGACCTGGACGGCTTCATCAACGCCTACCTCACCGCCGCCGCGACCGGGAACTGGGCAAGCAAGACCTGATAAAACGAAGCCGGCGCAGGGAAGCGGACGCGTCCCTGCGCTGGCTCTGCTGGGAGAATGACCGAATGAAATGGAATTGGGATTCGTATAGGAAACGTTGCGCAAGGTCGGATTATGTCCAGGGGGTCGAACTGTATGAACAGGGATGGGTCAGCGAACTGGAGATCGAGATCGAGGACGGCGTCATGGAGGCGCGCTGCCTCGTAAAGGATCATCAGACATATGAGGTCAGCCTGATCCAATACGACATGGCATATCAAAACCATTTGGAATGCTATTGCGGATGCGCATGTTTTCAAAACCGGGATAGCTGCAAGCACGTGACCGCCGCCCTTCTGGCCTGCAACGATCAGCAGGAGAAGGAACAGCGATACGGCGGGCCGGAACAGGAGCCTGCCCAGACGGCGGCAAAAGCCCCGGCGAAAGCGCCGACGGTGGTAAGCGACCGGCTGACGCAGGCGCTGCTGGAAACCTATCGGGAGCAGGCGGGCGGGCGCGCGCTGGAGCGGCGCGCCCGCCTGCTCCCACGGCTGCGGTACCAGTACCGGCAGGGATACCCGAGCCTGAGCCTTCAGGTCGGGTTTGACCGGCTCTACGTCGTCCGGGATGTGATGGAATTCCTTCGGATGGTGCAGCGGAAGCAGACCCACAGTTATGGCAAGGGGCTGACGCTTTACCATGGCCTGGAACAGTTCGACGAGCCGTCTCAGGCGCTGATCCGCCTGCTGATGGATCAATTTGAGGAATTCCGCTCGCGCCTTGCGGGCGGCTGGGTCTATGCCGGCTATTATGGTTCCGCCAGCTCCAAAAACGAGATCGTTTTAACGGGCAGCGGCTTTGACCGGTTCTTTGAGATGATGTGCGGGAAGGGCCTGCAGGACGCAGCCTCCGGCAGCCGGTCGGTCTTCCTGGAATACGGAGACCCGCCAGTCAGCCTGACGCTCCAGCCGCGAGGCAGCGTTGCGGAAATGACGATCGAGGTCCCGGAGGACCTCGACTTTTTCGGCAGTATGGACGCCCTGTACGCCCGGTCGACGGACCGCATCCTGAAATGCAGCGACCGCTTCCGGGAAAAGGTCTATCCGCTGGCGTCGCAGGCGGGACGGGAAATGCGGATCGCGCTGCACGACCTGCCGACCTTCTGCAGCTGCGTTCTGCCGGAGATCGGGGACGATGTCGAAATCGACGACCCGGGCGCGCTGCTGCAGGAATACGGTCCGGACGAATGCACCGTCTGCTTTTATTTCGATATCGAGGACGACGTTTTGATGCTGCGCCTCAAGTTTCGCTACAACGGGCAGGAGATCGACAGCGGCGTGCCGCCGTCGAAAACGCCGCAGCTCCGGCGCAGCATCCGCAACGAGCAGGAGGCGGAGAACCTGGCGCGCCGCAAGTTCCTGCATCGCGCGGGGTATTTCTATCTGGAAGGCGACGACGCCGTCTTTGATTTCCTCAGCGAGGAGCTGCCGCGCTGGCACGAGCTGGGGGAGGTCTATGTCACCGACCGCCTGCGCGGCAAGCGCATCCAGCCGGTGGGCAGCAGCGTCGGGGTCTCGCTCTCCGGCGGGACGCTGCTGCTGGAGCTGGATACCGGCGGCTTCCCGCTGGAGGAGCTGGAAGCGCTTTATCAGAGCCTGCTGAGCAAGCGCCGTTATCACCGCCTGACGGACGGGCGCTATCTGGCGCTCGACGGCTCCCCCTGTGAAAAGCTGGCGGAGCTGACGCATATGCTCCAGCTCCCGGTGGACGAGCTGAAAAAGGGGCAGATCGCAATGCCGGCCTTCCGCGGGCTCTATCTGGACGAGGTGCTGAAGGACGAAAACGGCGTGCAGGTCCACCGGGACCGCCAGTTCCGCGCCATGGTGCGCAACTTCAAGGCGGTCGCGGAGAGCGACTATCAGGCGCCGGAGACGATAGAGCGCGTGCTGCGCCCCTATCAGAAGGTGGGCTTCTACTGGCTGAAAACGCTGGAAAGCTGCGGGTTCGGCGGCATCCTTGCGGACGAGATGGGGCTTGGCAAAACGATACAGGTCATTGCCTTCCTGCTCACGGTGCGGCGGGAGACGGTGGGCGCGCCAAGCCTGATCGTCTGCCCTGCGTCGCTCATCCTCAACTGGGGGGACGAGCTGGCGCGGTTCGCGCCGGAGCTGCGGACGCTGCTGCTGATGGGGACGGCGGCGGAGCGCAAACGGCTGCTCGCCGAAAACGGCGGAGACGCGGACGTCTGGGTCACATCCTATGAACTGCTGCGGCAGGATATTGAGCGGTATGCGGAGCAGCCGTTTTACTGCTGCGTCCTGGATGAAGGCCAGCATGTCAAGAACCGTTCGACGCTGGCGTCGAAGGCGGTCAAGCGGATCGACGCAAAGCAGCGGTTTGTGCTGACCGGCACCCCGATCGAGAACCGTCTCAGCGAGCTGTGGAACCTGTTTGATTTCCTGATGCCGGGGTATCTGTTCACCCACGGCCAGTTTGTGGACAAGCTGGAAAAGCCGGTCGTCAAAAGCGGCGATCAGGCGGCGGCGGCGCAGCTCCGCAGGCTGGTGCAGCCCTTCCTGCTGCGCCGCTTGAAGCGGGACGTGCTGCGCGAGCTGCCGCCCAAGATCGAGCATATCCGGCGCATCCCGCTGTCGGAGGAGGAGCGGAAGGTCTATTTTGCCGCCGCCGCCGCCGCGCGGAAGTCGCTGGAGGGCGGGGAGCAGGGCAAGCTGGCGGTGCTGGCTGCGCTGACCCGGCTGCGGCAGATCTGCTGCGCGCCGGAGCTGTGCTTCGAGAACTACACCGGCGGTTCGAGCAAACTGGAGGCGTGCCTGGAGCTGTGCGCAGGCATGGTCGAAAACGGCCACCAGATCCTGCTGTTCTCGCAGTTCACCGCCATGCTGGAACTGCTGCGCGCGCGGCTGGACAAAATGCGCATCCGCAGCTTTACCCTGCAAGGCTCAACGCCCAAGCAGGAGCGCGCGCGTCTCGTGAAGGCGTTCAACGCCGGGGAAGCGCCGGTCTTCCTGATCTCGTTAAAAGCGGGCGGGGTTGGGCTGAACCTGACGGCGGCGGATGTGGTGATCCATTACGACCCGTGGTGGAACCTTGCGGCGCAGGAGCAGGCGACCGACCGGGCGCACCGGATCGGGCAGCAATCGCACGTACAGGTATATAAACTGATCGCGCAGGACAGCATCGAGGAACGGATCCTCGACCTGCAATCGAAAAAGGCGGCGCTGATGGAGACGATTTCCGACGACGACGGCGGCGCGTCGATCCTTGAGATGTCGCGGGAAGACCTGCTGGCGCTGCTTTGAGCGCCGGCCTGTGCGGCGGCGCGGCTCCCGATGGGGAGGGGTTTCGCCTGCGGATATTGCACGATAACAAGCGCCCCCTGCGAGCATTGGTTTTCGCAGGGGGCGCTTGCTTGTGCGGTTCGGGTTTGTAAAAGCCGATGGCGGCGTTGGGAAAGGGCGGCGTTCATTGACGGTTCATCCAGTCCCAGACCTCGCCGAGCGAAGGAAGCGCGGCGGCGGCGGTGCGCAATGCCGTATCTACCGGCGGCGCGATATCGGGGATACAGACTGCCGTCATGCCTGCATTTTTGGCGGCAAGCAGCCCGTTGGCGGAGTCTTCCAGCACAAGGCAGCCCGCGGGCGGCGTGTCCAGCCGCTTCGCCGCTGCAAGGAAACCGTCGGGCGCGGGCTTGGATCGTCCGATCAGATCCGCGCCGACGAGCGCGTCCAGATAGCCGCGCAGCCCGGAAAGCTCGAGATAGCGTTCGATCTGCGCTGTGGCGCTGGCGGAGGCGACGGCTGTATGGATACCGGCTTGCCGGAGCTGCTTCAGCAGACCGGCGAGCCCGGGCTTGACCGGTACGCCGTCCCGATCGATCGAGGCCGCAACGTTGGCGTTGCGTATCTTCCGCGCCTCCCAATAGGGGAAATCACGGCCGAACGCTTCCCAAAAGACCTGTGCGCTGGCTTCGGGAGCCGCGCCACGGATCCGGGAAAGCACGGCTTCGCCGATCTCCACGCCGTAGTGTTCTCCGACCGCGCGCCAAGCCTGTTTTGCAAGGCGTTCGGTGTCGAACATCAGCCCATCCATATCGAAAATAACTGCTTGAAACATCGTGGATCCCTCCTTGAAGGTCGTTTCCATTTGATTATAGAACAGCGGCGGGGAAAAGGGAAGCCTGACCGCCGTATTTTTTCGCCGCTGTGATATCCCCCGTCCCGCCCGCAGGCGGAAATGGGAGTCCAGAGGGGCGAGCCCCTCTGGCGCTGCCCCGCGAAGGGGCCGGGATTCCAAAGGGCAGAGCCCTTTGGCGCCGCCCGCGGAGGGCATAACGCGGCTGCGCCGCCGACCCTTTGGGACAGCGGCGCAGCCAGGTATATGTTATAGGAGAATTACAGCGATTCGATTTGCTGCCAGACCTCTTCCAGCACCGGGATGCCGTTTGCCCGATTTTCCGCTCGCGTCGCAAGCTCCAGTTCGCCCGGATACAGGATCTTGCCGCCTTCACGCGTCGGCGTCGCCGTCTTGATGTCCGATACGACCCGCTCAATGATCTCGTCCGTCAGCGCCGCCGTCTGCATATGGCGCGGGTCAACCGCGATCATAACCTGCGACAGCCCGACTTCCTCCGTGTACTTGCGGCCGATGTCTGTCACCGTGTTGCCGCCCGAGAGCACCGCCGCGACCAGATCCAGCGCGATCGAAAGCCCGCTGCCCTTCCAGTAACCGATGGTGAGCGCCCGTCCCGTCTTTTCGATCTCCGCCGGGTCGGTCGTCGGATTGCCGTTTGTGTCAAAACCCCCCGGTACCGGCAGCTGCTCGCCCTTCATGCGCGCCATCTCGATTTTGCCAAAGGCAAATTGGCTCATAGCGCAGTCAATGACGATGTGCCTGCCCCCGCTCTGCGGGATGCTGATAATAAACGGGTTGTTGCCGATCTTCGGCTCGATCCCGCCCCAGGCCGGGGTGTTCGGCATGGTGTTCGTCCAGCAGATACCGACGCATCCCTGATCCGCCGCCTGCCAGCCATAAGCGCCGCCGCGCATCCAGTGGTTCGTGTTGCCGATCGCGACAACGCCGATCCCGTGTTCATGCGCCAGCTCGCAGGCCCGGTCCATCGCCAGCTTGGCGTTCGCGTTGCCAAGCCCCATATGGCCGTCCCAGCGCTCGAAGCCGCCGGCCGCCGCAACGCATTCCGGCGTGGCCTTGCCGTCGACAACGCCCTTGTCGATATAGCGGATTACGCGCGGAAAGCGGTTTACGCCGTGGCTGTATACGCCGTCTAAACTGGTCTGCGCGAAGTTTTCCGCGGCTGCATGCGCGATCACCGGGTCGACGCCGCGCCCAAGCAGGATGCTTTCAAATTTTTCGAGGAGTTTTTCATATTGGATCGTCATGGTGTGCAACCTCTTTCTCAGGATTTTTTCAGTTTGGATTTCAGGCTCTGGTATACGGGCGTCTGGCTGAACATCGTGAAGAAGATCAGCAGCAGCACGATGATCGAGATCGGGCGGGAGACGAACGGCGCAAAGCTGCCCTGCGAAGCCTGAAGCGCACGGCGGAAGTTGGAATCCGCCATATTGCCGAGGATCAGGCCCAGCACGATCGGCGCCGCCGGGATCTTGAGCTTGGTGAAGAAGTATCCGATCACGCCGAAGATGAACATGATCGTCAGGTCAAACAGATTGACGTTCAGCGCGTATGCTCCGATGATGGAGAGCACGCCGACCACCGGCATCAGGATGAAGAAGGGGACGCGCAGCAGTTTGGGCGCGATCTGGCAGATCGCCCAGCCGGAAAAGCGCATCAGGAAGCTGGCAAGCAGCAGCAGCGCCGCCATATAGGGGATGAACTCGGGCTGGTCGAAGGTGAGCATCGGGCCGGGACGGATGCCGTGCAGCTGGAGCGCGCCCAGCAGCACCGCCGACGGGGGCGAACCCGGAATCGCAAGGCTCAGCAGCGGGATCAGCGCGCCGCCGATCGCGGCGTTGTTCGCGCATTCGCTCGAAATGATGCCTTCAAAAGAGCCCTTGCCAAACTTTTCCGGCTCCTTCGAGCTGCGGCGCGCCGTGTCGTAGGACAGCCACGCCGCCACGTCTTCGCCGACGCCCGGGATCGCGCCGACCGCCGTACCGATCAGGCCCGACCGGCAGATATTGGGCAGGTTGCTGCGCACCATGCCCAGAATGCTGATCTTCATCTTCTGCTCGCCGCTCACGTCCGCCGATTCCGCCGACGTGCCCTTGGAGAGGTTTTCAAAGATATTCGGAAGGCCAAACAGGCCGATCATGGCGGGGACGAAGGCAATGCCCGCGTACAGCGCGACATTGTTGTAAGTAAAGCGCGGGACGCTGAACAGCTCTTCATAGCCGACGCAGGAGAGCGCAAGCCCGAAGAAACCGGCGATCCAGCCCTTGAGCGGGCTGCCTTCGGTGGTCAGCGTGCCGCAGATGGTCACGCCGAAGATCGCAAGCAGCGCGAATTCGTGGCTGGCGAACAGCAGCGCCACGTCCTGAAGCGTCGGGGTCAGGAACGCGAGGAACACCATGCCGATCAGCGTGCCGATGAAGGACGCGATCGTAACGGTCGAAAGCGCTTCGCGCCCCAGCCCGCGTTTGGCGAGCGGGTAGCCGTCCAGCGTGGTCGCGGCGGCGCTGCCCGTGCCGGGGATACCGATGAGCGTCGCCGAGATCGAGCCGCCGTAAATACCGCCGACGTAAATGCCGATCAGGACGATCATAGCCATATCCTGCGGCATGGTATAGGTCAGCCCGGCAAGCAGCGCAATGCCCATTGTGGCCGAAAGCCCGGGCAGCGCGCCGATCAGGATACCGCCGCAGGTGGAGACCAGCAGCAGGATCAGGTTGAACGGGGTCGCGAGCTGGAGCAGCGACTGCCCCATTTGCAGTAAAGTAGACATCTTCGTTCCTCCTTCCTTATGGCAGCGGGATCTTCGCGAAGTTGCTGAAGCCGTAACCGATGACGAAGCTCAGCGCCGCGCTGATGAGCACGATCTTCCAGATTGCGAAGCCCCTGGGGCGGAAATAGGTCATGGTACCGAACAGGTAGAGGAACGTCGCGGCCTCATAGGGGAGACGGAACGGCCCGATCTGAAGCCCCAGCAGAACGAAAACATAGATTGCAAGCGAGGCGACTGAGATCACCAGCCGCAGGAAGGCGCTGCTTTTGAAATACGCCTTGATCGCGGCGATATCCGCGGGGGCAATCTGCCAGCCGCTGCGGTTCTGCCAAAGGTAAATGAGCAACCAGACCAGCAGCAGGAAGCCGATCACTTTGGGGAACAGGCTGGGGGAATCATACCACTGCGCGGTCGAAATGTTCTGGATCAGGAAGGCCGCGATCAGGTAGACGGCGGCAAAGACGGACATTGCGAGCGCGCCCCAGAAATTCAGCTGCTGCTCACGGCGCTTCTCGTTGTTTTCATGCATGGGTTTGCACCTCTCTCTGAAAAATCATGGTTGGAAGGGCGGAGGCTCCCGGCAAGGGGCCTCCGGCAGGACGGGAAGCGCCGGACCGGGGCCGGCCCTCCGCCGTCAGGCGGCGGTTTGGGGAAGGCGGCCCGATCGGGCGTTCCGGGAGGCTTGCGTTACGGGTGCCCGATGCCGAACTGGGACGGGTCTTCCGGCGCGACTTCCGCGTCGAACAGCGCCCAGGAATATACCTGCTCCTGCTCCGCGGCCAGCGCCTGCGCCTCTTCGCCGTACAGGCCGAGGGTGTTGTAGTTGCCGTCGGCAAGGGCGGTCTTCACGGTGTCGCTTTCCATGCAGGCCTTGAAGGCTTCTTCATAAGCGGCGCGCACGTCGTCCGGGCAGTCGTTGGGGATCGCAAGGCCGATGCACTGAAGCGGCTGCTTGTAATCGGCGAAGGAGGGGAGCGCGTCGGTGATCGCGGGGATTGTGCCAAAGCCTTCGATTTCGGCGGGTTCGGTCTCGATCATGGCGAGCGGGACGAGCTTACCGGCGAGGATGTATTCGAGCTGTTCGGAAAGGCCGGTCACAACGTATTCGACCTCGCCGGAAAGCGCGGCGGTCTGGCTGGGGACGCTGCCTTCATAGTTCAGGCGGTTAAAGGTGATACCGGCGGCGTCCGCGAACAAGGAAGCCTTGAGGCTCCAGACGCTGCCGCCGGTGCCGGAAGCCATATTGATGGTCTTGGATTTGGAAGCGGCGATCAGGTCGTCGATGTTCGCGTAGGGCGAACCCGCCGGGACGCTCAGGACGGCGGTCGTGTTCATGACGGGCATCAGATCCCAGGCGGTCGGCGCCTGGTCGAATACGCCCATTGCGCGCTGGCTGAATACCGCTTCGGAGAAGCCGAGGATGGACATCCCGTCATGCGCGTTGTTCCAGACGGTGCCCGCCGCGACGCCGCCCGAGCCGCCGGGCTGGTTGACGACCTGCACCGTGGCGCCCCAGTAATCGCCGAGCGCCTGCGCCATTGCGCGGTCGCAGTAGTCGGTCGCGCCGCCCGCGGCGGAAACGCAGTAGATGGTAACGGTGCTGGACGGCTTCCAGCCGTCCCCTGATGCGGAAGCGCTTCCGCTGTTCCCGCCCGAGGAGGCGTTCCCATCGTTCCCGGAGCTGCCCGAGCAGCCGGACAGCAGCATAGCGGCGGCCAATACGGTCGTGATAAACCCAAATACCTTCTTTTTCATTGCTTTACTCTCCTTTATGTCGTTTTGGCTCTTGTAAAAGCGCTTTCATTGATTTCATTATACATTTTTTCGCGAAATTGTCAATAAGCAGTTTGTGAAAAAAACGAATTTTCGGCCTTTACAACAGTTTTTGCGGGTGATACTTGTATAATTTAAACAATGAAAAACGGCGCTTTGTAAAAACGCTTTTATGTTTGGGCGCGAAAAAGCGGCGCCAAAGCGCCGCTTCTGGTTTTCAGCTGCTTTCCCGTTCGATCAGCACGGGGCGGATCATCACGTCGGCCTCCGTGCCCGAGCCTTCCAGCAGGCCGGTCAGCAGTTTGACCGAATATTCGCCGACCAAACGGTATTTGTTGTCGATCGAAGTCAGTTCGGGGGTACACATCCGCGCATAATCGGAGTTGTTGAACCCGGTCACGGCAACATCCTCCGGGATGCGCAGCCCGGCGCGCTGAAGCTCTTTCATCGCGCCGATCGCGGTGAGGTCTTCGCCGAAGACGAGCGCCGAAAACGGTTTGCCGCTGCGCAGCAGCGACTTTGCGAACGCGCCGCCTTCGTCCAGCCCGTGGCGGCTGCGCAGGATGCGCCCCTCGGCGGGCAGGCCGCAGTCCCGCATGGCTTTGAGGAAGCCTTCGGCCTTGCGTTTCGCGCTGTGGGTGTCCATATCCTGCACATAATAGATGTCTTTGTGCCCTTTTTTGTGCAGATGGCGGACCGAAAGCCCGGCGCCCATGGGGTCGTCGACCAGCACGGAGTAAGCGTTATCCAGCGCAAGGCTGCCGTTGGCCAGCACCACAGGCATATGCCGCAGATATTCGAGTCCTTCGACGCTCTGCTCCAGATCGTCAAATACGGAGCCGACCAGCACCAGCCCGTCGACCTGTTTTTCGACCAGCATCCGCAGATAACGGAGGTTTTCCTCGAGCAGCCCGCCAGTGTTGCAGACCATGACGTTATAGCCCAGCCGGCTGAGCGCCTGCTCCAAAATATAAGTCGTGTTGGAATAATGCATAACGCGGATATCGACCGTCAGGATGCCGATGGTGCGCATGGATTTGGTTACGAGCCCGCGTGCGACGGCGCTGGGCTGGTAATCATACTTTTGTAAAACCGCTTCGATTTTTTCCTGGGTCTCCTTTTTGACCCGTCCGCGGTTATTCAGCACCCGGGAGACCGTGGAAATGGATACCCCGGCCTCCGCAGCAATATCATAAATGTTCATTCCAAGCCTCTTTCCGGCAGGCGGCCGTGGATTTCGTCCAATCCACAGCAGTAAAAGCCCTTTTCTCTTATGATAACGGAAAACCGGCGGTTTGTCAAACATTCTTTTACAATGAAAGCGGCCGCCCGGCGCAGCCCTGTGAAAGAGGGCGTCCGCCGAACGGCCGGAAAAGCGCAGAAGGGCGGGCGATGGGGTCACGCGTCGTAATCGACCGAGACAAGGAACAACCCCTGCGGCGGGAGCGTGACCCCGGCGAGCGCGCGGTCGCCGCTTTCGAGCGCGGCGGTCAGGCTTTCCGGGCTGCGGCTCCCCGCGCCCAATTCGACGAGCGTCCCCGCAAGGATGCGCGCCATATTATAAAGGAAGCCTGTGCCGTGAAAATCCAGCCGGATCTCGTCGCCGAGCCGTTCAACCGTCAGGCTGTGCAGCGTGCGCACGGTCGATTTTTTTATCCGCCGGTTGGAACAGAACGCGCGGAAATCATGCGTCCCGCAAAGCAGCCGCGCCCCCTGCCGCATCCGTTCCAGATCGAGCGCGCCCGGGTACTGGTACAGGTATTTGCGTTCAAAGACCGAAGGGATCGGGCTGTTCCAGATGCGGTACCGGTAATGCTTGCCGCGCGCGTTCAGGCGGGCGTGGAAGCGTTCGCCGACCGCTTCGCAGCCGGTGACGGCGATATCCCCTGGCAGATAACGGGTCAGGTACGCCTGCACCTCGGCGGGCGAAAGGCGGGTATTCAGGCGCACGTGGGCGACCTGCGCGAGCGCGTGAACGCCCGCGTCGGTGCGCCCCGCGCCGTGGATCTCGACGGCGTGCCCGGCCATTTCGGCGAGCACGCGTTCGATCCGCCCCTGTATCGTGTCGGGGGTATGCCCCAGACGCTGCCAGCCGCTGTAACGGCTTCCGTCGTAGGAGATGGTTAAACGGAAATTGGTCATGGTTTGCCTCCCAATGCGCCGCCCGCGCGGCGGCTTTTTAACTGGACAACTACGACCTCCGGCCGGTTAAACAGCCTCGGCGGGAGGGTAACGCCGCCCAGCCCCCGGCTGACTACCATGATCGTCCGTCCAAGCCGGTGGACGCCGGCGGTATATTTCGGAAAAAAACCCTGCCCGGGCGCGACCAGCCCGCCCACGCCCGGAAGGCGGAGCTGTCCGCCGTGGGCGTGGCCGCAGAAGACCAGCCGCGCGCCGCCCGCGGCGTAGTCGGCAAGGCGTTCGGGACGGTGCGAGAGCAGGATGGGGAAGTGTGGGCCGCCGCAGAGCGCCGCAACCTTCCGCGCGGAAAATCCGCCAAAGACCGGATCGAGGAGCCCGGCGACCGTGACGGTCCCGCCGTGGAGCGGGAGCGAAGCGCGGCTGTCGCACAAGACCGTGACGCCCGCCGCCCACAACATTTTATAGAGCCTGCGCCAGTGGCGTGAACGGAACTCGTGATTGCCAGGGACGTAAAATGCCGGCGCGACGGCGGCGCAGGCGGCGAGCTGCCGGATCGCAGGCGCGGGGTCGCGCGTCGTGCGGCTGATGACGTCGCCGGTGACGACGATCAGGTCGGGGGCGGCGGCGCGGACCCGTTCGGGCAGGCGGTATCCATAGTCGGCGTTGTGCAGGTCGGAAAGGTGCGCGATCCGGACGCCGTCCAGCGCGGGCGGGAAGGCGCCGCTTTGCAGCGTGAGCGCCGTGGACCGCAGCCCGTAGTTTTGCCATTGGAAAAAGGCGCGCAGCAGCAACGCTGCGGGCAGCGCCCGGGTGAAAAGTTTCATGCGGGATCCTCCTTCCCGGAACCGTTCCTTAATCATAGCAGATCCGCGCCGTTTTGTAAAGGATCGGCGGGCTTTCCGGCGGAGCCTGCGGCTTTTGGGCGGGGATACCGCCGCGGCCTGCTTTGGAATTTTTGGAAAATGCTTGTCGCGCCGATAAAATTATGGTAATATATCAGCAACAATCATTTCAAAAGGGGACGAGAAAGGGGGCTGCGCCATGAAGCAGGGGGAAAGCAGCCAGGACAAGATCTATCTGGGGCTGCGCGCCGCTATGATGGAGCTTTCGCTCGCGCCGGGGGAAGTCCTGCACGCGCAGGAGATCGCCGGGGCGCTCGGCGTGAGCCGCACCCCGATCCGGGAGGCGTTCATCCGGCTCCAGCGGGACGGTCTGGTCAACATCCTGCCCCAGCGGGAGACGGCGGTTTCGCGGATCGACCTGGCCCGCGCCCATCAGGAGCGGTTCGTGCGGGAAAGCCTGGAATGCAGCGTAGCCGCCGCGCTGGCCGACCGCGGCAGCGTAGGCTGCCTGCACGCGATGAACGAGTTGATTGAGGGGCAGGTGCTTGCGGCCGTGGAAAACCGGATCGATGACCTGCACGCGCATGACAACGCCTTCCACCGGCTGCTGTTCGAGGAAGCGGGGCAGTCCTTCGGCTGGGAACTGATCGAACAGAGCTGCCCGCATTATCACCGGGTGCGGCTGCTCAGCCTGCGTTCGCGCAGCGTTGCGGAAAACGTCGTGATGGACCATCAGGAATTGCTGCGCGCGCTCGAGAGCGGCCAGAAAAAGCGCCTGCTTGAGGTGCTGACGCTGCACCTGCGCAGGCTGAACAACGATCTGAGCGTATTGCAGGGGTTGTACCCCGGCTATTTCCTCGGCGCGGAGGGCGCGGCGGCGCCGTGAACGGGCATCCTCCGCAGCCTCCCTGTTTGTCGAAAACGGGCCCCTTTTGGCGGCCCGTTTTTTGCCGCGCCTGCCGGATGGATATGAAAATATTGCCGTATTTGAAAATATTGTCATGCAGCGGCGGATTTTCGTGGCAAAGATGCATAAAAATCTTTTGCGCGAGTTGTGTTTATTGTAGATTTTACGATAAAGACATTGACACTAACATATCAGTGTGCTATGATGAATCCATTGAATCTGCAAGAAAAATCCAGTCCTTGCAGAACAGGAGCAGGGAACGCCGCCCGTGGGGCGCGGCGGGCTTTCGGCTCCCGCAGCCCGCCGCAGGGGCGTCCCGTCAGGGCGCTGCGCGCCGGGAAGGCGGAAGGCTGGACGCGCCCGCGCCGCACGGCGGCGTTCCCGGAAGTTATAAGGAGGAAGTACAGAAGATGAAGAAGATTATTTCTGCAATGCTCGCGGCTATGATGATCCTGAGCCTGACCGCCTGCGGCGGCAGCGGCGGGGATTCGGGGAACTCCCCGAGCGATGCCGGCGCCGACAACGCCGGCGCCGGCTCCAGCGTGGAGGATCTTGAGAACGTCGACACCGGCGACGTTGCAAACGACCCGCCGGTAACGCTGGTCTACGCGGAGGTCAACCCGCTGGATACCATCGTCGGCATGACCGCGTCCAAATTCAAGGAGAGAGTCGAAGAGCTCTCCGGCGGCTCCATCACCATCGACCTTCAGGCGGCCGGCGTGCTCGGCTCCGAGAACGACGTGCTTGACGCGATGGTCGGCGGCTCGAACGCGATCGACATTTCCCGTATCTCTGCGTTCGCGCTTTCCGGTTATGGCTGCAAGAAGTCCATGCTGCTCTCCCTGCCGTACACCTTTGAATCCCGCGCGCACTGGTGGAATTTTGCCAATTCCGATCTCGCGTCGGAATTCCTGAACGAGCCCCAGGAGCTGGGCCTCCCGCTCCGCGGCATCTTCTACGGCGAAGAAGGCTTCCGTCATTTCTTCACCGTAAATCCCGTTAGCGATATCGGCGATCTGGCCGGCATGAAGCTGCGCGTGTCCAACGACCCCGTTATGAACGGTCTGGTCGAGGGCCTTGGCGCGTCCCCGACGGTCGTCGCGTTTGGCGAGCTGTATTCCGCGCTCCAGACCGGCGTTGTCGACGGCGCTGAGCAGCCGATCGCAAACTACAAGTCCAACGCGTTCCCGGAAGTTGCAAACAACCTGATCCTCGACGGCCACACCCTCGGCGCGATCCAGGCGGTCATCTGCGACAGCGCGTGGGAAAAGCTGACCGAAGCTCAGCGCGCGGTGCTGTACCAGGCTGGTAAGGAGACCCAGGCGTACAACGCTGAGATCTCGGAATCGGCTGAGAACGACGTTCTGGAAGAACTGAAAGCGTCCGGCTGCAACGTCGTCGACGTACCCGACAAGAGCGCGTGGGTCGAGGCGGTTTCCCAAGTCATTACGGACAATACCGCTGGCCTGGAGGATCTGTACCAGCAGCTGGTCGATATGAAGTAAATCTGCGTTTGATCATCAACACATAGCACATCTGTGGGGCGCAGGGCAATGCCCTTGCGCCCCCCTTTTTGGGTAAAAAAGTAATCAGGAAATGGAGGGTACATTATGCCAGGTATTTTCAAGACGCTTGATAAGATACGGCCGGCATACGATATTACTTATAAGATCGTCATGGTGATCTGCAAGCTGCTGCTGATCGCGGATATCGCGATCACGTCGATGGCGGTCGCGGGACGTTATATTCCGTTCATCCCGGACCCCGCGTGGAGCGAAGAGATCGTGCTCACGCTGATGAGCTATATGGCGGTGCTTTCCGCAGCGCTTTCGATCCGCCGCGGCGCGCACATCCGCATGACCTCGTTCGACGCTTACCTGCCGAAGAACGTGATCAAGTTCCTTGACATTTTCGCGGACATCGCCGTGCTGGCGCTCGGCCTTGTGATGCTGATCGTCGGCTGGCAGTATACCACGACGCTCGGCGCGCGCGGGTTTTATATCTCCCTGCCGAAGCTGTCCAAGTTCTGGATGTATCTGCCGGTGCCGGTTGCCGGCCTGGCCATGATCATTTTCGAGCTGGAATCGATCTATAACCACATCAAGGGCATTTTTGTAAAGGAGGAGAGTGTGGCATGAGCGTACAGTCGTTAGCAATCCTTGTGCTTCTGGGAAGTTTCTTTGTCATGATCTTCCTGCGGTTCCCAATCGCTTACGCGGTCGGCCTGTCCTCCCTGTTCTGCATGATGGTGCAGGGCAGTTCGATCTCCGACCTTTGCCGTCTGATGGTCAAGGGCATCAGCTCCTTCTCGCTGATGGCGGTCCCGTTCTTCATCACCATGGGCGTGCTGATGGGCTCGGGCGGTATATCGGAAAAGCTGATCGCGCTCGCGAATTCCTGCGTTGGATGGATGCGCGGCGGCATGGCGATGGTAAACATCGTTGCATCGTATTTCTTTGGCGGCATTTCGGGCTCCGCGTCTGCGGACACCGCGTCCCTCGGCTCGATCCTCATCCCGATGATGGTCGATCAGGGCTATGACGCCGACTTCTCCACGGCGGTAACGATCACTTCTTCCTGCGAAGGCCTGCTCGTACCTCCGTCCCATAACATGGTTATTTACGCGACCACGGCGGGCGGCATTTCGGTCGGCTCCCTGTTCCTGGCGGGTTATGTGCCGGGCGCGCTGCTGGCGGGCTGCCTGATGGTCGGTTCGTACATTATTTCGGTCAAGCGCAATTACCCGAAGGGCGACCGGTTCAGCCTGATGGGCTTTATCCGGCAGCTTTCGGTATCGATCTGGGCGCTGCTGGCCATCGTGATCGTAGTTTTCGGCGTTGTCGGCGGCGTATTTACGGCGACGGAGTCGGCGGCGATCGCGGTCATCTACTCGCTCATCGTATCGGTGTTTATTTACAAGGGCCTGAACTGGAAGGGCGTTTGGGATTCGTTGGAAGAGTGCGTCAACACGCTGTCCATCGTTATGATCTTGATCGCGACCTCCGCGGTCTTCGGCGACTGCCTGACCAAGCTGCATGTCCCGGATCTTGCGGCGAACTTCATCGTTGGCCTGACGGATAACAAGATCGTCATTGCGCTGCTGCTGAACCTGATCCTGCTGGTGCTCGGCTGCATCATGGACATGGCGCCGATCATCCTGATCGCGACCCCGATCCTGCTGCCGATCGCGACTTCGATCGGGATCCATCCGATCCAGTTCGGCATCATGGTCATTTTGAACTGCGGCATTGGCCTGCTGACCCCGCCGGTCGGCGCGGTACTGTTTATCGGCTCGGCGGTTGCGAAGCTGCCGATGGAAAAGGTCGTCAAGGCGACCCTGCCCTTCTATCTTTGCATGATCCTTGCGTTGCTGCTGATCACATTTGTTCCGGGCATCAGCCTCTGGCTCCCGACGGTGCTGAGCGGCGGCGCGCTGTAAAGGACTTGCATAACCTGCGAACATGATTTCCCTGTCCGCCGTCGGCTTCCGGCGGCGGACAGCTTGCCATTGGGCGGATCCGCCGGATAGCAAGCGGCATTCGGGAGAATGCTAGATCCGTGAACGCGGAGCCTGTTCCGCCTGCGCGGCGGGCGGCCCCTGCGCGGGGCGGCGCCAAAGGGACGCGTCCCTTTGGAAACCCGTCCTCCGCTGCGGCGGGGATGGGCGCGGTCACGGATCGTTTATGCGTGCTGCTTCGCCCCGCCATCCGGACGGCGGGGCGAAGGGGCGGCATCGGTGAAAATTTTTTTGGGGGGCGCGAGGCTCCCGGCAATGGCGCTTGTGACAGGAGGGAAGCAACATGGGGATGTTGGGCTATTTTTTCCAGACGGACCCGGAAAACGTGGAGAACATCCGGCGAAACGGCGGCTGGGATGTTTTTTACGCGGAGGAGTCCCGCCCGGATCTGCTCGATATCGATAAGACCTGGCACATGATCCATTACACGCTGGCGGGTACGGAGTGGGAGACGTTTGACGACGAACCGCTGACCCTGCTCATTTTGGGCGGCAAGCCTGTGAATGATGAAGATATGGGTTATGGCCCGGCCCGGCTGCTTCCGGCGGATACCGTCCGCCAGATCGATCGGGCGCTTGAAGACATCGACGAAGCCGCCTTCCGGGCGCGCTTCCATGTGAAGGACATGATCCGGGACCATGTGTACCCGGTTCGGGACGAGGACGCGCAGGACGAGGCCGCGCTGTTCGACTATGTGTGGCAATATTTCGTGCAGCTCCGGGCGTTTTACCGGAGCGCTGCGGAACGGGGACGCTGCGTCTTCGCCTTCATTGAATAATCCCCAGCCAGAGCGGCCGGACGGGCCGCGAGAAGTGTGACAGCGACCGGCGCGGGAGGAGCGCGCCGCGCCAAAGGACAGGCCAGCCAATGAGAGAGGGCGGGCTTTCCAGCCGCGCGGTGCTTCGCGCCGTCCGGGCGGGTCTCAGAACGTATGACATACATTTCAGGAAGGAGCGTGAAGGGCGAAATTCCGCCCGCAACAAGATGAAAAAGTTTATGGACAAGGATTTCCTGCTGGAAACCGAAACCGCAAAGCATCTTTACCATGACTATGCAGCCGCGATGCCGCTGGTCGATTATCACTGCCATATCTCCCCGAAGGAGATCTACGAGGACCGCCGGTTTGAAGACCTCGCGCAGGTCTGGCTGGGCGGGCGCAACCCGGACGGCTCCTACTTCGGCGACCACTACAAGTGGCGCGTGATGCGCTCGAACGGTACCCCGGAAGACTATATCACCGGCGGGAAGAGCGGCTATGAGCGTTTCGAGAAGTTTGTGGAAGCGCTCGAAATGGCGATCGGCAACCCGATGTACCACTGGTGCAATCTGGAGCTGCACAAGTATTTCGGCATCGACGGCTATCTGAACACCGGCAACTGCAAAGAAATCTGGGACAAGTGCAATGCGATGCTGCAAACCGACCCCAACCTGACCGTGCGCGGGCTGATCGAGCAGTCGAACGTGGCGTTCATCGGCACGACCGACGACCCGGTCGACACGCTGGAATGGCATGAAAAAATCGCGGCGGACGACTCGATCAAGTTCAAAGTCTGTCCGTCCTTCCGCCCGGATAAGGCGATCAATATCAATAAGCCCGGCTTTGCCGAGTATATGGCGGCGCTGGCGAAGAGCGTCGGCAAGGACCGCCTGGATACGCTGGACGACGTGCGCGCGGCGATTGTGGAACGGCTGGAGTTCTTCGCAAAGGTCGGCTGCCGCGCATCCGACCATGGTCTGGATTATATCCCGTTCCGTCCGGTCAGCGACGAGGCGGCGAACGCCGCTTACCAGAAGGTCATGAAGGGCGGCGCGGTGACGATCGAGGAAGCGGAAGGCTATCAGACCGCCATCCTGCTGTGCCTTGGCCGCGCTTACCACCGGCTGGGCATCGTGATGCAGCTGCACTATTCCTGCCTGCGCAATGTAAACGAAAAAATGTACGCCAAGCTCGGCCCGGATACCGGCTTCGATATGATCGGCTCGAACGACTGCGCGGGTTGCATCGCGGCCTTCCTGAGCGCGCTGAACGACACGGACGAGTGCCCGAAAACGATCCTGTACTCGCTGAACCCGATCGATAACGAGCAGATCGGCACGATCCTCGGCTGCTTCCAGTCGGACGAGACGCCGGGCAAGATCCAGCACGGCTCCGCGTGGTGGTTCAACGACACCAAGAGCGGCATGGAGCAGCAGATGAAATCGCTGGCCAATCTGGGCCTGCTGGGCAACTTCGTCGGGATGCTGACCGACTCGCGGTCCTTCCTGTCGTACACCCGTCACGACTATTTCCGCCGGATCATGTGCAACCTGATCGGCAACTGGGTCGAAAACGGGGAATACCCGGCGGACGAGAAGGCGCTCGAAAAGATCGTAAAGGGTATTTGCTATCACAACGCCGTCCGTTACTTCGGCATCTGACGGCAAAGCGGATCGCAGCGCGGGGCGTAATCGTTTGCGCCCTCCCCGCCCGCAGGCGGGAAAAGGGAGTCCAGAGGGACGAGTCCCTCTGGCGCCGCCCCGCGCAGGGGCCGGGATTCCAAAGGGCAGAGCCCTTTGGCGCCCGCTGCGGAGGCGATCCGCATAGGGAATGACATTTTCATATCAGCCGAAGGCAAACGGTTGAGGCGCCGGGATAAACCTCCTTCTCCTGTCACTATCCTGCCCCGGTTCCTCGTGAAACCGTTTGCTCCGGGCTGTTTTTTTGGAGGCAATCGAATTGGGGAAAAGGCATGGAACGGAGGAGCAGCGCGAGCTGACGCTGATGCGGGCGGTGTTGTACGCCTTCTTTGTCAGCGGGGCGTCGTCGCAGCCGCTGGGCTCGTTCATCCCGTATTTGCAGTCGGCCTACGGCTTCAGCTACGACCTGGCGGGCGTGCTGCTGTCGTGCCAGTCGATCGGCAACCTTGCGGCGGTGCTGCTGACGGGCATCCTGCCCGCGTATCTGGGGCGGAGACGGAGCATCCTGACGACCTCGGTCTGGATGGCGGCGGGATACCTGATCTTCGCGTCAGGGATCGGCGCGCCTGCGGCGCTGATCGCGGCGTGCCTGATGACGGGCATTGCGCGGGGCGGCAACTCGAACTTTTCAAACACGATGATGAGTACGCTGACCGAACCGCGGGCGACGCAGGGCTACAATCTGGCGCATGGTTGCTTTGCGATCGGGGCGCTGCTGTCGCCGCTGGTGATGATCTTCTGTACGACGCGCTGGCCGGGATACGGCTGGCGGCTGACGGCCTGCGGGCTGATGCTGCTGGTATGCACGCAGATACTGACATATGCGCGGATGGAACTGCCGCCGGAGACGGCGAAGGCGCGGGGGCTTGGCGGAGTGGACCGCAGCTTTTTGCGCGACCGCCGGTTCTGGCTGGGCGGGGCGATGCTGTTTTGCTACATCTCGTCGGAGTACGCGATCATGGGCTGGCTGGTGACGTATTTTACGGACACGGGCGTGCTGACCCTACAGCAATCGCAGATGATGAGCAGCCTGCTGTGGCTGGTGATCTTCTGCGGGCGCATGGTGGGGGCGGCGATGTCGGGCAAGATCCCGGTGCGCCGGCTGCTGCTGGTGGATGGCTTCGGCTTCTTCGCCTTCTTCCTGCTGGTATTTACGAGCCGCACGCCGGGCCTGGTGATTGCGGGGATCGTCGGCGTCGGCGTTTTCATGTCGACGATCTACACGTCGGCGTTCTCGCTGGGCAGCGCGGCGATCCGGGGCAACGACCTGGGTTCGGCGTCTATGAACTTCCTGGGGAGCATTGGCGGGGTGATCACCCCGGCGCTGGTCGGCTTCATTGCGAACCAGCTCGGCATCCAGGCGGGCATGGGGCTCGTCGTCGCGCTGACGGCGCTGCTGCTGGCGGCAATCCTGCTGAGCGTATACGCGACGCGGGAGCGGGCGCAGGCTTGAGCCGCCAAAGGGCTCTGCCCTTTGGAAACCTGCCCCTCGCCGGGGAGGCGTCCTGCGCGGACGGCGCCAAAGGGCTCTGCCCTTTGGAAACCTGCCCCTCGCCGGGGAGGCGTCCTGCGCGGACGGCGCCAAAGGGCTCTGCCCTTTGGAAACCCGCCCCCTCGCC
>CAJUGU010000046.1 GCA_910586105.1 uncultured Eubacteriales bacterium
CCAAAGGGCTCTGCCCTCTGGACTCCCGCCGGGGTCTATGACCCCGGACCCCGAGATGCTTACGCATCTCCGATCGCCTGCGGGCGGGACGGGGGCTTGGGCGTCCTGCCGATTCCAGCCGCGGTGCGGACCTGCCCGCCAGAACGACGGCGGGCAGGTCGGGCAGCCGAACGGCAAAGGGTTTGCGCGGCGGCTGCGGACGGAACGGCAGATTTTTTGCCCGGTCGCCCCGTATATTTTCTGCATGAGACAAAAACCGTTCCCATGAGGACAGGAACGGTTTTTTGCTGTGCCAAAGCGCCTTCGGGGGCGGCTCGGCGAAGCCGCTTCACGCGATCATTCCGCGACAAGATGCAGCTGCATAGCCTGATAATCGCCCCGCATTGGCGGGATCGGATACCCCGCGTGCATCAACGCGCTTCCGGAATACGCCTGCTGGCTCCCGTTCACCCGATAATGGAGCGAGCCGTCAAGCCCTTTGAGCCGCAGCGTGACGAAGGGCAGCGCCGACCGTGCCGCACCGGTCACCAGCGAGACCAACGCCTCCCGCTTGTCCGCCGAGACATGCGCCCAGGCGGTGTACTGCGGATCGGCGAAGGGGTCGGTCAACCGGTAATAATCCCCTTCGTGGATCAGTCCGTAGTAACGCTGATAATCGGCGTTCTGCCGTGCCATGATCGCGCGTTCGTCTTCCGTGCAGCGGCTGAGGTCGAGTTCATACCCGAAAGCGCCGCTCATTGCGACAATCCCGCGGGTCTCCAACGGCGTGACCCGTCCGGTCTGATCGTTGGGGACCGCCGAGACATGGGAACCCATGCTGCTGACGGGATAGCAGAAGGAGGTGCCGTAGTGGATGCGCAGCCGGTCGATCGCGTCCGTGTTGTCGCTGCACCAGATCTGCGGGGTGTAATAAAGCATCCCGGCGTCGAACCGCCCGCCGCCGCCGCTGCATCCTTCGATCAGCAGGTCGGGGAAATCGCGGTGGAACCGTTCCAGCATATCATACAGCCCCAGCACGTAGCGGTGGTAGACCTCGCCCTGACGCTCCGGCGGGATCGCCGCCGACCACACGTCGGACAAACTCCGGTTGAAATCCCATTTCAGGTAGCGGATATCCGTGCTGCGGATGGCCTTGCACAGCGCGCGGTAAATATGGTCGCGCACTTCCTCGCGGGTGAAGTCGAGCACCAGCTGGCTCCGCCCGCGGGTCGGCGCGCGCCCCGGCGCACGGAACGCCCAATCCGGATGCTGCGCGTATAGCTCGCTGTCTTCGCAGACCATTTCCGGCTCGATCCAGATGCCGAAATCCAGCCCCAGCGCATGGATCCGTGGGGCGAGCGCTTCCAGCCCGCCGGGCAGTTTTTCTTCGTTGACCGTCCAGTCGCCCAGCCCGCCGAAGTCGCTGCACCGCTTGCCGAACCAGCCGTCGTCCATCACCAGCATATCGATGCCAAGCGGCGCGGCGGCTTGTGCGATCTCGACCAGCTTATCCGCGTTGAAGTCGAACAGGGTCGCTTCCCAGTTGTTCACCAGCAGCGGGCGGCGGCGTCCCGAATAAGGGTCGCGGCACAGATTCCGGCGGATCGCGCGGTGGAACCGGTGGCTCATGGCGGCAAAGCCGTCCGGGGAGCAGATGAACGCCGCTTCAGGCGTTGTGAACGCCTCGCCCGGTTCCAACGTCCAGCAGAAGTGGTACGGGCTGACGCCAAGGGTGAGCCGCGCGCTGTGGAACTGGTCGGCCTCCGCCGCCGCTTCAAACCCGCCGCTGTACAGCAGCGCCGCGCCGTAGCACAGTCCATAGTCTTCGCTGGCGCCGGGTTCGCAGAGCATCACGAAGGGGTTGTGCTGATGGCTCGATGCGCCGCGTATGCTGCCGACGCTCTGTACGCCCGGACGGAGCGGGGCGCGGGACGGTTCGCGTTCCATGGTGTGCCGTCCGTCGAAGGTAATGAGGTCGAGCGCGTCGCTGGGGAAGTCCAGGCAGGCGGAGCAGGCGCGCAGCAGCCGCACCGGCGCGGAGCCGTGGTTGACGATCCTTGCGGCGCGGCAGATCAGGTCGGATTCCTCGAACACCCCGTAGTACAGCTCGACGGTAAGGCGGGTCGTGCGGTCCTGCAAGGTGAGGACGAGGGTATCGGCTTCCGCCGCGTCCGCATAGAAGGCGGGGAGGCCCTCCAGCGCGTATTTGCCCGGCCGGACCTCGCTGCGCACAAACCGCAGGTCGACGATCTGACTGCCGTCGGCGTTTTCGGCGACGACGGCGGGCAGGCGGTAGTCCCCCACGCCGCAGGTGGAGTATTCCTGCGGGAGGGTGTCCAGCGAATAATTGCGGTCCCGCCCGGCTTCGCTGGGGTTGGGGGAAAAGCCGCGGTCGGCTGGACGGATCAGGTACGAAAGGTCGTCGTCCCCAACCCGGGGGCCGTAGTAGGTGTGCAGCAGCACGCCGTGCCCATCTGCTTTGCACTGGTAGGTGGTCCGCCGGGTATGCAGCGTGAATACGTTCTGTTCAACATGGATCATAATGGTTACGCTCCTCAACTGGGAATTTCGGGGAGACCTTCAGCCCGCTGCGGGGAGCGGGCCGAAAGCCGCAGCCGTCCGGCTGCATGACCGGCGCGGCGGCGCGTGCTGCGCGGCCGTCCGGCGGGCGTACCGGTTCACCGGTACGCCGATGCCCCCACTGGGCGCATCGGCAAAGCTGCCCTGATATCCGAAGAACAGGCGGGACGCTTTGCGTATTTTATTTGCCGCCGGTGCCTGCGATGCCTTCCACGAACTGGCGCTGAAAGATCAGGTACAGGATCACCATGGGCAGCATCGCCAGCAGCGAGCCGGCCATGAGCACCGGGAAGTTGGTGGAGAACTGCCCCTTCAGCGTTGCAAGGCCGGAGGACAGGGTCATCATCTTCAGGTCGGAGTTGACCACGAGCGGCCACATCAGGTCGCCGTAAGCGAACACGGCGGTGAAGATGGTCAGCGCGGCGACCGAAGTCCCGGTCAGCGGGAACATGATCTTATAGAAGGTCTGCCACTGGTTGCAGCCGTCCAGGAAGGCGGCTTCGCCAACCTCGTCCGGGATGCTCAGATAGGTCTGGCGCAGGAAGAACACGCCGAAGGCGCTGACCAGGCCGGGGAACACCAGGGCGAAGATGGTGTTGGCCAGCCCCATCTTGGCCACCATCTGGTACTGGGGGATGATGAAGATCTGGCTGGGCAGGGACATCTGCACGAGCACGATGCAGAACAGGATGTTCTTGCCGCGGAATTTCAGCTTCGCAAAGGCATAGCCCGCCATCGAGCTGAAGAAGATCGCGCAGACCACGCGGAAGAATACCATCAGCGCGGTGTTGAGGTACAGCCGCCCAAAGGGCAGCGACGCGATCGCATCCTTGAAGTTGTCCAGCATGAGCTGGGCGGGGAAGATCGTCGGCGGGATCTGCATGCTTTCCGGGACGGTCTTGGAGCTGGTCAGGATCATCCAGACGAACGGGAAGACCATGACCAGCGCGCCTACGATCAGGAAAAAGTAGGTGAGGAACTTGTTGAGGGCGTTGGAACGGCTCAGGGAAGCGTTGCTTTTCATGGGGGTCCCTCCTTTAAACATCGTATGTGACCCACTTCTTCTGACCGATGAACTGGATCAGGGTCACAAGCAGGATCAGGGCGACCGTCCATACCACGATCGCGGAACCATAACCGCGGTCGCCCGCCACGAAGGACGAACGGTAGAACAGGTACATCAGGCTTTGCATATCGGTCAGCGCCGGGTTGGTTTCGTCTGCCATCATGTAGATCAGGTCGTATATCTTCATGGAAGCCATCAGCCGCATGATAAGCACCGAGAACAGGGTCGGGGAGACCATTGGCAGGGTGATCGTAAAGAACTGCCGGATCTTCCCCGCGCCGTCAATGCTGTTGGCTTCATACAGGGTCTTGGGGATGTTCTGAAGGCCCGCCAGCAGCAGCACCGCGTCATAGCCGACGCTGCTCCACACGGAAACGATCGCGGTCGCCAGCACGGCGGTCTTGGGGTCGGTGATCCATTGGATCTGCGAGCCAAGGAGCTGGTTGAGGATGCCGTATTCCCCGTTGAAGATCCAGCGCCAGACCATCGCCACCGCGGCGGGGGCGCAGACCAGCGGCAGGAAGAAGATGGTGCGGAAGCCGCCGGTGAATTTGACCTTCGCGTTCAAAAGGATCGCGATGAACAGGGCGAGGATAATGCCCACGGGGACGGTGAGGAGGCAGAAATAGATCGTGTTCCATGTCGCTTTCCAGAACTCGGCGTTCCCGAACATATCGATGTAGTTTTTCAGGCCGATGAACCGGTAATGGCCGAAGCCGAGGTGTTCGCAGAAGCTGGCGTACACCGTCTGGACGAAGGGCCACAGGTTCAGTACGATCAGTCCGATGATGGTCGGGGCGACCATGAGCCAGCCCCAGTTTTCTTCACGCCGGGCGGCGGCAGACAGTTTGTTTTTCAAGAAAAACCCTCCTTTCAGGCTTCGTCAGTCGTAACGTAAGCGTCGGCAAGCGCCTGCATCCGGGTAAGCGCGCCGTCAACGTCCCCATCCTTATAAGCCTTGACCATTTCGTCGGCGGCCGAGGACTTCCACTTGCGGCGGGACGCATTGTTGATGTACTGCACGGCATGGTCGAACTGGTCGTAGCAAACCTGTACGTCGAGCACGTAATCAAAGGTATTGAATACGGTCGACCAGCTTTCCTCCTGCCCGAGATAGGCGGGGATCGCCGCGCCGCTTTCGCCCTGGATGCGCTGGCCTTCCTCGCTGCCGAAGAAGCGGAGTACGTCCTTGACGATCTCCAGGTTTTTGCCGCGGGCTGCGGTGGAGTAGCACAGGCCGTTGGAAATGGTGCCGTAGCCGTCGCCCTCGACGGGATCCGGGCACTTGGGCAGGGGGGCGATATCCCATTTCCCGACCATGTTCGGGAAGTTGTTCAGCTCGGAAAGCAGGTTCCAGCTGCCCTCAAAGAACATTGCGCCGACCTCGGAGAAGAAGGCGGTGCCGGGGCTGGTCTCCGCGAAATAATTCTGGTCGGGGCACCAGTCATTCTGCTGCAGGCCGACGTAATATTGGATCGCTTCCGCCGTAGCGGGCTGGGTGTATCCGGCATGGACATTGGTTTCCGGGTCAAGGATGTAGCCGCCGTTTTGATAAACGAAATTCCAGTAACCGAGCTGCTCGTCGTTGTACGCCATATAGCCGTATTTGCCGGTGGCGTCGTAGATCTTCTGGGAAGCGGCGGTCAGGTCGTCCCACGTCCAGGTCTCGTCGGGATAGCTCACGCCTGCGGCGTCGAACATTTCCTTGTTGTAGACCAGCACGACGTTATCCTTATCCTTGGGGATGCCGTAGATCCGGCCGTCGGTGCCGCTGGCGTTGCCGATGGAGATCTCGGAGAAATGGTTCTGGTAGTAGTTGGGGTCTTCGTCCGCGTAAAGGTCGGTCAGATCCGCGAGGATGCCGAAATCGGCGTAATACAGGATCTGGTCGGTGTGCATCCAATAAATATCGGGCATGGTGTTGGATTCGGCAGCGGCTTCGAGCTTGGTCCAATACTCGCCCCAGCTGGTTACCTGCACCTCAATGACCACGTCGGGATGCTGGGCGGTGTAGGCGTCGCACATGGCCTGCATACCGTCTCTTTGGGCAACGTCCCAGATTTGGAAGGTCAGATGCGTCTTTCCGTCCGCCGGGCCGCAGCCGCTCAGGGCGAACAACAGCGTCAGCGTCAGGAGCAACGCGACCGCACGGGAAGTTTTCTTCATAAACTACACTCCTTTTTTGTGAAAATTGGGGGTTGCGATGGGTTATTTCCCCCTTCCTGATATGAATCATATCATTATACGATTGGTGGGTAAATGGATTCGCGTGCGGAAAATATAGCCGGATGCGTGATTGGGACGCATTTGGTGCGGGTGTGGTCGCATTTGCGCATGTTGTTATAAATTTCGTGAGACTCCACATAAAATACGGATAGATTTTGTGCAAAATGCAAGGCGCGGGAGGGGCTGAACGGACGCCGGTCGACAGGATATGAGATGTGAATATAGCAGAATGCAAGATGCGGGCAAGCCGCCGGACGGCAGGCGTGCCATGGTTAGACGGCGCTGTCCGTGGGCAATTCCGTCCGTCACGGCTGCGCCGCGCCACCCTCCGCCCCGTGGGGGGCGTCATAGGCGCGCCCGGTTGAATCCGCGCCGTGCGCGAGCCCCGTTGAAAATCGCCGCCTATGCGCATAACTTACCTGGTAGAATCAGTATCTTACCCTTGCGCAAGGCAAAGCCGCTGTGATACACTGTTTCCAAAAGGAGGGGCCGACATGTTTTTTTGGAAGGATTATGCAAAACCGGGGCCGGGGATCGACCCGGACGCGCCGGAGAAAACGGGGCTGCGCCGTTTCGCAGAGATCCTACAGCTGGAATGCGTGACGCTGGTCAAGCTCAACCTGCTGTTCCTCATCAGCAGCCTGCCGGTCGTCACGCTGCCCGCCGCGCTGTATGCAATGCAGTCGGTCATCCGCCGCATGATCGAAGATCAGCCGGTTGACTGCTTTTATCATTACCGCACCGCCTTCGCCCGCCACTGGAAGAAAGCCTATGCGGCGTTTTTCCTGACCGCCCTGCCGCTGCTGCTTTCGGGCTGCGGCGTGCTGACCTATTTGCGGTTCGCGGTCTCTAATCCGTTGTTTTTCCTGCCGTTCGCGCTCTGCTCGACGGTGTTCCTGCTGACGCTGCTCGCCTCGACTTATTTTTACCCGATCCTGTCGACGGGCAAGACCGTCCGGGAAGCCCTGCGGCCCGTGCTGGTGCTGGCGGCTGGCCGTCCGTTGCGGGCGGTCCTCGCCGTGTTCTTTGGATACGGCCTGCTGCTGGCGGCGGTCCTCGCGTTCCCGCTCAGCGTCCCGTTCCTGCTGCTGATCGGCTTCTCGGTCCCCTGCCTGCTCGCGAACTTCTTCACCCGCACCGTCATCCGCCAATATGCTTCCATAATGGAATAAATACGATCCGTCAGGCTCTGCGACAAGGGGGCCTGACGGATTTTTTGATACCTTTTCACAGACCGGCGGGGCGGCCCGCGGCTTCCCGGTTTGCAGCGATTGGATGAAACGCCGTGCAAAGTTCAAATCCTGTGCAAAAATGTGCGTTGCAAACGTTTAATTTATTGTTGATGTCGCACAAAAAGGCACGGTTTTATTGTACGGAACATCCATTGAAAGCCGCTGACGAAAAATGCTATAATGTTCCTGTCAAAAGCAACAAAAAAGCTCTGTTCCGGGACGCCCGGAATGAGGGGAAGGAGGTTTCAGCCGGTTCCGGGCCATCCGGAGGGCGGATCGGGAAACGTTGGGCGGATGCCGTGCGCAGGCGCGGGAAAAGCACGCTGCCTTGTGTTTTCGCTTGCCGCACGAACGCGCGGGCCGGCCGCTTGCCGGGGCCGGGACAGGCTGTGAGGGCTCTTATCAAAAATGTAATCGAGCGATCGAGAGAGGAGATCAAACATGTGTAAACAACGTAAGCGGTTCGGGGCGTTCCTGTTAGCGCTCGCGATGCTGTTTGTCATGCTTCCAACGGCGGGAGCGGTGGAGGTCGGGAGTCCGGCCTTCCAGAACGGCCCCTATCTGTTAGCGCCGAAGACGGACGGCATGGTCGTCGTATGGGAGAGCACCGAGGCCGCTGCGGCGACCATTGCCTACGGGACGGAGGCGGACGCGCTCTGCGACCCGATCCCGGTGGAGATCAATGCCGACGCGCCCGATTTCCAGGGCAAGCGTATGAACCTGTACCATTATAAGCTGACCGGCCTGCAGCCCGGGACGCGGTATTATTATGAGGTGCGGCTGGAAGGCGGGGAAACCTGCAAGGCCAGCTTCCGCACCCTGAGCGCCGACCCGGAAGCGATCCGGCTGGTATCCCTGTCGGATTCCCATATTTTTGCGACGCGCGCCGAGCTGGACGCCGCGGTCAAGGATTATGACCCGGACATCATGCTGCATTGCGGCGACATCGTCGAGGGCACCGGCGCGCAGGCGGAGCAGTTCAGCTTCTGGCTGCAAGCCAAGGTGGAGGACGACTTCATCCATTCCTACCCGGTCGTATACGCCAGCGGCAACCACGACCAGGGCGGCATTTACTTCGACACCTATATTTATTCGATCCAGGACGAAGAATATGGCGCGGCGGTAGAGGGCGACAGCTCCTTCAACTATGGCAATCTGCACATCATCACGATAAATTCCAATCCGTGGGGGCTGTTCCAGATGAATTCGGAGGCGACCGGCCAACAGGCGGACGCCGCCACGATTCAGCTGATCCGTGATTCGATGGACTGGCTGAAAGCCGATTTGGAAAGCAGCGCGGCGAAGGACGCCGAATTCCGGATCATCTTCATGCATCATCCGGTGTCGGACGCTTACACGAAGCGCTATATCCCGGACGTGATCGAGCCGGGCAACGTCGACCTGCTGCTTTCCGGGCATACGCACAGCTATGCGCGCGCGGTGTCGTCCGATCCGTCGGTCGGCGCGGGCACGGTCTACCTGACCCATCAGGACGCGCGTACCTATAATAAGAAGGGCGACTTCTTCTACATCGCCTGCACCCCGGGCGAGGGCGTGCTGACCGTGGAGAACTATGGCGCGGAGGGCGAAGGCAAGGAATCCAAGCTGGCCAACACCACCCTGCTTGCGACCGAAAAGCAGGTGCTGAGCTGGTCGGACATTTCGATCCGCCCGTCGTCCGTCCTGTACAACGGCGACGTGACCGTCACCGCGACCGTCACCAACAACGGCAAGGGCCTTGCGGCGGCGGTGATCCCGGTGGAGGACAACGGGACGACCCGTTACCTGTACGAGTTCGAGGACGGCGTTGTGACGCTTGACCCGGGCCAGTCCGAGACCCTGACCGGCACGCTGCGCATGTCCGAGCTGGGCGGGCATACGCTCAGGCTTGCGGACACGACGGTGACGGTCAACGTCGAATACCGCAGCGCAACCTTTGATTATACCAACATCCGCACGAAGCTGGGCGACGGCGCGGTCAGCGATCTGGACAGCAACGTGCTCCACATCAAGGCGGACGTGGTCAACATCGGCAACGACGCCGGTACGGCGGTAGCCGGATTCAAGGTCAACGGCGAGACCATCGACAGCAAGGAATACCGGTTGGAGTCGGGCGCGTCCAGCACGGCGGAATTTGCGTACCGGTTTGACAAGGCCGGGGAATACGAAGTGACCATCGGCAACGCCGCGCCGCAGACGGTCTACATCGAAGGCTCGATCCAGGGCATGCCGATCGTCCGCGATAAATCAGGCAGCGGCAACGACGCATACATCCACGGCCAGCCCGAGCTGGGCACGGACGGGGACGGCAGACAGACCCTGATCCTCGACGGCCTGCGCGATTATATCGAGGTGCCGGACAACGGCGGCTACACCCCGACCGACGCCATGACCGGCATGGTCTGGGCGAACCTGCCGGGCGCGGGCACGACCAAGGGCGGCGTTTCCGAGCTGACCGAGCAGTACATCGACCTCGACGGCAAGGGCGCGATCCCCGATCACAACCCACTGATGGTCAAGGGCATTGGCCTTGGTTGGGGCACGCCTTATATGTTCCGTATGGCAGTGCGCGAGACCGGTAAGGTCACCTACGGCGTATGCCTGCTAGACGACAACGGCGAATTCAGCTGGAACGACGGCAGCGACGATACCGCAGGCATCAAGAAAGATACGTGGGTGCAGTACACCAGCGCGTTCGACTTTGCGACCGGCGGCGATTCCTACCAGAACGAGCTGCACAGCGCGCACGTCGACAAGCCCGCGTTCACCGCGCCGATCAAGACGTGGGATGGGGAACCGCTCTACATCGGGCTGGGCTTCAAGAATACGCTCCAGACCTCCCGCAACCGCGGCATGTACCACACTATGCTGCCGGGCGCGATTGCGCAGGTACGCTTTTACACCTCCAAGCTTTCCGAAGCGGAGGTCGGCGCGGTACGTGCCGATCCGACCGGAGCGGGCGCTTCGGCTTCCAGCCTGAAGATCTGGCTGGATTTCGAGGATGAGAATCTGGAGACCACCGGTTCCCATACCACCGAATGGACCGCAATCACGGGCGCGCCTTCCTCGCTGGCGTATGACGCCGAGTTCGCGGGACAGGCGTCTGTCACCGCCGTCGTACAGACTTCGGACGACGGGAAAACGGTCAAGGAGGAAAAGACGGTTTCCCTGTCCAGCGGCGCGAATACCGCCGACCTGTCCGGCATGGGCGCGGCGCAGTATGCCCGCATCCGGACGACGTTCGTTTCCGACCTGAACGGCACGGCGTCCAGCGTTCCGGTGCTGAACGAATACGCCCTGTCCGCAGGCGTTGTGAAAACGTGGAATACCCTTGCGGATTGGTCGCAGGGTACCTTTGAAGGCGCGGCGGGCCACCAGCCGGGGCACGGCTACCGCAACTATGCCAAGGATTTTGACGATTTCGGCGAAGTCACGGTTTCCGCACCGGCGGCGGCAGCGGTACCGGCCGCGCCTGCGGCGGATGCGGTACCGGCCATTGCGCCGGTTCCCGAACCCGGATCGAATCCGGAACCCGCAGCGGCATCCGAAACGGGGACGAAGGCCGCTTCGGATGCTGAACCGAAAACCGCTCCGGCATCTGCGCCGGCGGCTTCGCGGTCTGCCGGGGTGGAACCGGCTGCAAAGCTGCGGCTGACCCAGCCGATCGGGCGGACGGAAGTCCCGGGCGCGAGCTGGTCGGAAGAAGCGGTCGCATGGGCGCAGTCGCGCGGCCTGCTCGGCGAAGGCATGACCGAAGCGGGAACGGCGGTGTCGCGCGGCGAGTTTGTCGGCGCGTTGGGCCGTCTGGCCGGTGCGGATGCCTATGTGCGCGAGGCCGGTTTCGGCGACGTGCGCCAAAGCGAGTGGTATGCGCCCTATATCAACTGGGCGACCGATGCGGGCGTGATCTCCGGCGTGGCGGAGCACCGCTTTGCGCCTGACGATGCGGTCACCCGCGAGCAGGCGGCGGCGATCCTGTACCAGTATTTGCGGCAGGAAGGCGTCCGCCTGAGCCCGTCCGACGCCCGTTTCACGGACAGCGGCGAGATCGCGGCGTATGCCGCCGAAGCGGTCGGCGCGCTTTCTGGCAGCGGCGCGATCGCCGGGCGGGGCGACGGCAGCTTTGCGCCGAAGGCCCCGATCTCCTGCGGCGAGCTGGCGGGACTGCTGCGGCAGGTCGACCGCCTGCTTGACCGGTAAGCCCAGACGGGCCCGGATCATACCCGAACAGAACCAGAACGCCCATGGCCCGTCCGGGTCATGGGCGTTCTGCCGCAGCTCTCGACATCCGAAACGCGGCTTTGGTCATGTCCTGGTTGTTTTTGTGGCAAATAGCGGTCGAATGTTGGTGAAAGGCCGATTTGTGAAAAATTCAAAAATTCGAGGGAAAAAGCATAAAAATCGGTTTACAATCCCCACGGTTTTGTGCTAGAATAATAAAGGTATGGATCGAGCCTCACCGTCCGGCGGCGCCGGGCGGCACGGCAGATATTTTGTTTCGCAAATCGTTCCGAACAGAATAAGGAGGAAAATCAAATCATGGCAAGAAAAATGAAGTCCATGGACGGCAACACTGCGGCCGCGCATGTATCCTATGCGTTTACCGAAGTCGCGGGTATTTATCCGATCACCCCGTCGAGCCCCATGGCAGACAGTGTGGACCAGTGGGCGGCCGCTGGCCAGAAGAATATTTTCGGCACGACCGTCAAGGTCATTGAGATGCAGTCCGAAGCTGGCGCGGCAGGCACCGTGCACGGCTCCCTTGCAGCCGGCGCGCTGACGACGACCTACACCGCATCGCAGGGCCTCCTGCTGATGATCCCGAATATGTATAAGATCGCGGGCGAGCTGCTCCCCTGCGTATTCCACGTTTCCGCCCGTACCGTCGCGTCCCACGCGCTGAACATCTTCGGCGACCATTCCGACGTTATGGCCTGCCGCCAGACCGGCTTTGCGATGCTGGCCGAGACCAACCCGCAGGAAGTGATGGACCTTGCAGCGGTCGCGCACCTGGCGACGATCAAGAGCCGCGTGCCCTTCATCAACTTCTTTGACGGCTTCCGCACCTCCCACGAGATCCAGAAGATCGAGGTCTGGGATTACGACGACCTCGCCGAGATGTGCGACATGGACGCGGTCAAGGCGTTCCGCAAGCGCTGCCTGAACCCGGAGCGCGCCGTCATGCGCGGTTCGCATGAAAACGGCGACATTTTCTTCCAGCACCGTGAGGCTTCCAACAAGTTCTACGAGGCGGTACCCGCGATCGTGGAAGAATATATGGGCAAGGTCAACGCCAAGCTCGGCACCAACTACCAGCTGTTCAACTACTACGGCGCGGCTGACGCCGACCGCGTGATTATTGCGATGGGCTCGATCTGCGACGTAGCCGAGGAAGTCATCGATTACCTGAACGCGCACGGCGAAAAGGTCGGCCTCATCAAGGTCCGCCTGTACCGTCCGTTTGCGGCGGACAAGCTCCTGGCCGCGATCCCGGCGACGGCGAAGAAGATCGCTGTCCTCGACCGCACCAAGGAACCCGGCGCGCAGGGCGACCCGCTTTACCTCGACGTGGTCACCGCGCTCGCGAACGCAGGCAAGAACGATATCACCGTGATCGGCGGCCGTTACGGCCTCGGTTCCAAGGATACGCCCCCGTCCTCCGTCTTCGCGGTATACGAAGAGCTGAAGGCGGCTGCGCCCAAGCGCCAGTTCACCATCGGCATCGTGGACGACGTGACCAACACCTCCCTGCCGGAAGTCCCGTCCCCGAACACTGCGGCGGAAGGCACGACCGAATGCAAGTTCTGGGGCCTTGGCGGCGACGGCACCGTTGGCGCGAACAAGAACTCGATCAAGATCATCGGCGACCATACCGACAAGTATGTGCAGGCGTACTTCCAGTACGACTCCAAGAAGACCGGCGGCGTGACCGTTTCGCACCTGCGCTTCGGCGACCACCCGATCCGTTCCCCCTATTATATCAACAAGGCCGACTTTGTCGCCTGCCATAACCCGTCCTATATCACCAAGGGCTTCCCGATCGTCCGCGACGTGAAGCCGGGCGGCGTGTTCCTTATCAACTGCCAGTGGACGCCGGAGGAGCTGGAGCATCACCTCGTCGCTTCCGAGAAGCAGTATATCGCGAAGAACAACATCCAGCTGTACACGATCAACGCGATCGATCTGGCGATCGAGATCGGTATGGGCAAGCGTACCAACACCATCCTCCAGTCGGCATTCTTTGCGCTGGCAAAGGTCATGCCGTCCGAGCAGGCGATCCAGTTCATGAAGGATGCGGCGACCAAGTCCTATCTGAAGAAGGGCCAGGATGTTGTCGACATGAACCATAAGGCGATCGACGCGGGCGCGACGGCATTCAAGAAGATCGACGTACCGGCCAGCTGGGCGGACGCCAAGGACGAAGGCGGCGATTCCGCGCTCAAGGGCCGCGAGAAGACCGTTAAGATGGTCAAGGAGCTCATGGAGCCCATCGGCCGTATGGACGGCGATTCCCTCCCCGTATCCGCATTCGTCGGCCACGAGGACGGCACTTTCGAGCAGGGCGCTGCCGCTTACGAGAAGCGCGGCGTAGCCGTTACCGTTCCGGAATGGAACCCCGAGACCTGCGTACAGTGCAACCAGTGCGCGTATGTCTGCCCGCACGCGACCATCCGCCCGTTTGCGCTGACCGAGGACGAAGCGTCCAAGGCTCCGGCGGAGGCGAAGATCGTCGATGTCAAGGCCGGCAAGGGCAAGGGCACTTACAAGTTCAGCCTCGCGGTATCCCCGCTGGACTGCATGGGCTGCGGCGTTTGTATCGGCGTCTGCCCGACCAAGTCCCTCAAGATGGTGCCGATGGACAGCCAGATCGGCCAGCAGGGCGTATTCGACTATATGGTCGACGACGTTGTGGTCAAGGAAGACATGGCGGATACGACTTCCGTCAAGGGTTCGCAGTTCCACAAGCCGCTGCTTGAGTTCTCCGGCTCGTGCGCAGGCTGCGCGGAGACTTCTTACGCCCGCCTGATCACGCAGGTCTGCGGCGACCGTATGTATGTTTCCAACGCGACCGGCTGTTCGTCCATCTGGGGCGGCCCGGCTGCGACTTCCCCGTACACGGTCGACAAGAACGGCCGCGGCCCGGCGTGGGCGAACTCCCTGTTTGAGGATAATGCGGAGCATGGCCTTGGCCTGTATCTCGGCCAGAAGGCGATCCGCGAGCGCCTGCAGGGCAAGCTGAAAGCGATCGTGGAAGGCGACAAGGCTTCCGACGCGCTGAAGGCGGCGGCTGCGAAGTATTTCGAGACCGCGGACAACGGCGCTGCAAACGCGGAGCCGACCAAGGCGCTGATCGCCGAGCTCGAAAAGTGCGACAAGTGCGAGTATGTCAACGACCTGCTCGAAAACAAGGAATTCCTGGCGAAGAAGGCCGTCTGGATCTTCGGCGGCGACGGCTGGGCATATGATATCGGCTTCGGCGGCCTCGACCACGTGCTGGCTTCCGGCGAAGATATCAACGTGATGGTATTCGACACCGAGGTTTATTCCAACACCGGCGGTCAGGCTTCCAAGTCGACCCCGATCGGCGCGGTCGCGCAGTTCGCTGCGGCTGGTAAGGCGATCAACAAGAAGAGCCTTGCCGAGATCGCAATGAGCTACGGCTATGTGTATGTTGCACAGGTCGCGATGGGCGCGAACATGAACCAGACCCTGAAGGCGATCGCAGAGGCGGAGGCTTACAACGGCCCGTCGCTGGTCATCGGCTACGCGCCCTGCGAGATGCACTCGATCAAGGGCGGCATGGTCAACTGCCAGGCCGAGATGAAGAAGGCGGTCGACTGCGGCTACTGGAATATGTTCCGGTTCAACCCGGCGCTCCAGGCCGAGGGCAAGAACCCGTTCATCCTCGAGAGCAAGGAGCCCGCAGGCGGTTACAAGGACTTTATCATGAACGAGGCGCGCTACTCTGCGCTGACCCGTTCCTTCCCGGAACGCGCGGCAGAGCTGTTCGACAAGGCGGAAGCGGCTTCGGCGGCTCGTTACAAGCACCTGCTCAAGCTCCAGGCGCTGTACGGTTCTCAGGAATAATGTGAATATGCATGCGGCTTGTCAAGCTGCATGAGCGGGGCTGTTTTAAAAAAGAGGCGGTCCCTGACGAAAAACAAAGTCCAGCCACTAAAAGAGGCTGGACTTTGCTGTATCATTTGGAGTATGGGAAAACGATTTGTGCAAAATTGTAGCAGATCAAAAGGCGAATATATCCGGGGCTGCCATGTTGCGCAGGATCGGACGGATCGGGCCGCGTTTATCCCGTTCATGGATCGGCTACCAGAAAAGTACGGTCTGCACAGGCTCGCCAGGGATTCCGGCTGTGAGAGTGAAGAAAACCACCGATATTGCGTGTAGCATCCGCCGCTGTCCTTATTTGTAAAGCCCGTCCAATCACGGGCAGCGAAAGCGCGGCAGAAACGTCCCGATCAAAAAACGATCTATCCGTATAATGATGGCAAGGACTGTTCTTGATGGATTGTTTCTATCGGGATGGATGGAGCAGTAGCGCCCAGATCCATAAAGGGCTGTTCCAATTCTTTGATCCCGTCATCAGATTGCATCGTTTTCCGAATATCCATTGCTTTCCCCTCCATTTCCTTGATCCAACTTTTTTGATTCCCGGCAAGCGCTTTGTATTCTTTGGCCACAGCAGGAAAGAAGCTGGAACGATCCAGTAGGAAATATCCATATGATCTCCGCCGCCAGAGCAGGCAAAGAAGAGAGCCGGGACAGAAGCAACCTTGTGAACACAAATTTGATTTGTCCCGAGACACTATGTGCCTCTCCGTTTTCGGTTGGGCATTTTCTTCGCTCAAAAATGCCCTCCAGCGCACCCTCCCCAACGCCCTCCCAACGCCCTCCCAACAGGGATTGTCCAAAGAATGGTCAGGCGCCGGCTCTCAATTTTTCTCTCAAAAACCCTCCGAATTACCCCGGCCCGCCGCAAAAAGAATAACAAAAAAGAGCCCAGAGCAATTCGCAATGAACGACTCTGGACTCTTCTTTTTTACTCAGGGCTTGCTCTCAACGCTGCTCGGAAAGGGACAAAATTGGGAGCAGAATTGGGATGGTTTTGGGTGGGGCAAGCTCAATTCCGTTTACTGTGCCATGGAAGCGACTTCTGCTGCGAAGTCGTCGACCTTCTTCTCAATGCCTTCGCCCTTTTCAAAGCGGGTGAACTTTACCAGTTTGATCTCACCGCCGAGTTCCTTGGCAACGGCCTTGATATGCTCCTCAACGGTGACCTTATTTTCCTTAACGAACGCCTGTTGCAAGAGGCAGTTTTCCTCATAATACTTACCGACACGGCCTTCGACCATCTTCGCAAGGATCTGCTCCGGCTTCGGCTTTGCCGCAGTCTTATTTTCTTCGATCGCCTGTGCCATCAGGATCTCGCGTTCCTTATTGAGCACTTCCGCAGCGACCTCGGACTTATCCATATAGGAAGGACGCATAGCAGCCGCCTGCATGCCGATATCCTTGCCAAGCTGAAGCACGGTTTCATTCCCCTTCAGGTTGTCGGAAACCGACAGGCCGACCAGTACGCCGATCACGCCGCCCATGTGGGTATAGGAAACGTTGACCGTGGAATCGTCATAGCGGTCAAACCGGCGGATCTGGATATTTTCACCGATCGTCAGCACCTTCTCCTGAAGCGCGCCTTCCACCGTCAGGTCGCCCAGCTTGCACGCCTTCAACGCTTCAACATCCGCCGGGGCGTCCTTCATCACTACGCCTGCCAGATCGGCGACAAACTTCTGGAAATCGGCATTCTTCGCAACAAAGTCGGTCTCGGAATTGACCTCAATGATCGCGCCAACGCCGCAGTCTGTGCAAACCGATGCGCAAACGACGCCTTCCGCCGCGATACGGCCAGCCTTCTTTGCAGCCTTCGCAAGGCCCTTTTCACGCAGCAGTTCGATCGCCTTCTCAAAGTCGCCGTCAGCCTCCTGAAGCGCCTTCTTGCAGTCCATCATACCTACGTTCGTCTGCTCGCGCAGCTTTTTTACATCAGCAGCAGTAAATGCCATTTTTTCATTCCTCCAATTTCAAATTCAAACGATAGCCCCTGGCGGTCCGTTGAGCGCGCCAGCAGCTGATACTCATATAAAGAGGGGCAGGGGCCGACCGCCTCTACCCCCTGAAAGTTTCCGGTTCCGGGAAAATTTATGCTTCCGCAGCCGGTTCCGCCGCTTTTTCTTCCGCAGCGACCTCAAGCTGCTCGCCCTGCTTGCCTTCCAGCACAGCGTTTGCCATGGTCGAAGAAATGAGCTTGATCGCACGGATCGCGTCGTCATTGCCCGGGATCACATAATCGACTTCGTCCGGATCGCAGTTGGTATCGACGATCGCAACGACCGGGATGCCGAGCTTCCGAGCTTCCGCGATCGCATTTTTTTCCTTGCGGGGGTCAACGATGAACATCGCGCCCGGCAGCTTCTTCATATCCTTCACGCCGCCCAGATATTTTTCGAGCTTTGCGGTCTCGAGCTGGAGCTTGATGACTTCCTTTTTCGGGAGCAGGTTAAAGGTGCCGTCCTCTTCCATCTTCTTGAGCTGGTTCAGGCGGGTGATACGGCTGCGCATGGTCTTAAAGTTGGTGAGCATACCGCCGAGCCAACGCGCATTGACATAGAACATGTTGCAGCGCTCGGCCTCTTCCTTGATCGCATCCTGCGCCTGCTTCTTGGTGCCGACAAACAGGACTGCTTCGCCTGAAGCCGCGATATCACGGACAAAGAAATAGGCTTCCTCGAGCTTCTTCACGGTCTTCGCAAGGTCAATGATATAAATGCCATTGCGCTCGGTGAAGATATAAGTCGCCATTTTCGGGTTCCAGCGGCGGGTCTGGTGGCCAAAATGTACGCCGGCCTCCAGCAGCTGCTTCATGGAAATTACTGCCATTTTGTTGTTCCTCCTCTGGTTGTTTGCCTCCATCCCGTGTCATCTGTCAGCGGCAACGTGCGCCAAGCGCCGTCACCGGCCGCCTACATCGCGGGATGTGTGGAATTGAGATGTTTTTGCGCGGTTTGTTAACTTCACGCGAAATTCATTATACCAATCCTATCCGCCAAAGTCAACCTGTTTTTTCACAGTTTTCTGAGATTTCTTGAACCCGTATCCTACGCTGGAAGAACGCCAGGGCGAACAGCGCGGCGGGCGCCGGGGCGCTGCCCCTGGACCCCGGTCCTGCGCGGACAGCGCCAAAGGGACTTGCCCCTTTGGAATCCCTTTCTCGCCTGCGGGCGGGATCGGTGCAGTCAAAATCGGTTATGCGTGTGTCTTCGTCCCGCCAACAGGACGGCGGGACGAAGCGGCATGATTGGCAAAATTTTCAGAACGTGGGTGTAACCGGTTGAAAAAACGCTCGATTGGCGGCCGGACGGAATTGACAGTGGAGACCCCTGCGGGCTGCTCTTACCTGCCGCGCGAAAAAATCGTTTGACTTTCCCGGAAAAATTATGGTATACTACTATAGCAATTCAATAAGGGCATACATGATGACACAGGTAGTGCGTTGCACGTAAAGCTGATTACGGAACATGGAACACATCGCAAACGGTTTCGGAACCAGCAATTCGCGGGGCGGCCTGTGTTTTTTTGTGTGCGTCAAGGAGGATAATTTTTATGCCGAAAAATCAATTTCAAAGGATGGCCTTCGCCTTCCTGACCGTTTTGGTAACGGTTCACGCGTATGTATTTTACAGCCTGTATGTGGTCAACGGTTCCACGCTGATGCAGGTCACCGGCGCGGATTCCGTAATCCATGCGCTGAATGCGCAGGGCGGCGTTTACATGTTCGGCCGGATGCTGCCGATCTGGGCGATTGTCCTGATCGAATTCCTGTTTGCATTCGGGCTGGAATGCGTCATGGGAAGCCCCTGCTCCTTTAAGCTTGCCTGCCGGAATTTTGATCCGGGCAAGACCCATCCGGTGCTGTTCGAGACAGCGATTATCTGCGCAACCGTAGGGCTGATGTGCCCGGCTATGAGCTTCCTTGCGGCCTGGTTTTATTATCCCTACTACGCGGGCTTCAATCTGGTCACCCTGCTGGCGAACTGGCTCAAACTCGTGTGCTTCAACCTCCCGTTTGCGTATCTCAGCCAGCTGTTCTTTATCCAGCCGCTGATCCGGACCGTGTTTAAGCTGCTGTTCCGGAACAACGAAGAAGCGGAGGGCGCCGCCGTGCCTGCGAACGGCCATGCCGGGGATGTGCCCGCCAGCGCGTAAAGCGCTCCGGGCCGGTTTCGGAAACCGGACAACAAAAAACGCCAATGCGCCGAAACTGCGCGTTGGCGTTTTTGCTATGGCGCAGTCAACGCCGACCCCCGGGAGCCTTGCCGACGCAAGCTGTTCCTTGACGCGATACCCGCGGCGTGGTATCCTTGAAGGGAAGCATTTCAGGATTTCATCACACGGGAGGATCGGGACAGTGGCAGGAAAAACATGGAAACCGGAGGTTGTACAGGCCCGCATACAGGCGGGCGATCTGGGCGCAGTGCGGGAGCAGTTTTGCGAGGGCGAATCGGAATTTGAAGATTACGAATTCACCGGCGGCGAGATCGAAGCCGAAGACCTGTACGGATCGACCTTCACCCGCTGCATATTCCGGCGCTGCCGATTTGCCCGTGCGGAGCTGGGGCAAAGCAGCTTTATCGACTCGGTCTTCGAGGGCTGCGACTTTTCAAACGCCGGCCTCGAAGAAAGCCTTTGGCGGCGCTGCGAACTGACCGACTGCCGCATGGTCGGCGCACGGTTCGGAGCGTCCAGGTTCCGTCAGGTGCGGCTGAAAAACTGTACGGCGGAATTTGCAGGCTTTGACCGGGCGTCCTTCCAGAGCGTCCGCTTTGAAGCGTGCAAGTTTGGAGAAGCCTGGCTTCGCTCCTGCAAATGCAAGGAAGTCGAAGCGGCAGGATGCAGCTTTTTCAAAACGAATTTTTATCAGACCCCGCTGGCCGGGCTGGATTTCACGACTTCCGAGATTGGGGGCTGGACGCTTTCCGAGACCGCGCCCGAACTGCGCGGAGCCATTGTTTCACCGATCCAGGCGGTAGAGCTGGCGGAACGTCTTGGCCTGATCGTAAAAACGACTGAAGACCGGGATCTATAATTAAAGATACCAGAATCCGGATACAGGAGGCATTATGAGGATATTGATCGGCCGCGCAGCGAGCGGCAAGACGGGGCGTATCCTGTCCGAGCTGGCGGAGGCCTGCGAAAAACCGGGGCGTCAGCTGTTGATCGTCCCGGAACTGTTTTCCCATGAATATGAGCGCCGCCTTGCCCGGGCGACGGACAACCACGGCGCGCGGACGGCGGAGGTGCTGTCCTTCACCCGGCTGGCCGTGCGCGTATTCGCCGAAGCGGGCGGCCTTGCCGAACAGGTACTGACCCCTGCGGGGCGGCTGCTGACGCTGCGTGAAGCAATCCGCCGCGTGCGCGTCAGCCTCGACCACTGCGCCGGGGCGCTCGACCAGCCCGAGCTGCTGCGCGAGGTGCTTTCGATCGTGGACGAGCTGAAAACCTGCCGGATCGCGCCGGACGACCTGTTCCGCGCCTCTGCGGAAGGCCGGGAGGAATCCCCGGCGCTGTCGGCAAAATTGCAGGAGATCGCCGTTGTATACGCGGCATACGACCGCCTGTGCGAGGAAACGCTCCCCGACCCGCGCGATCGGCTGACCTTGCTGGCCGACCGCCTGCCCGAAAGCGGCATCCTGCGGGACGCACAGGTCTATATCGACTGCTTCGCATCGTTCACCCCGCAGGAGCTGGACGTAATCCGCGTGATGCTGGAAAGCGGCGTCGACCTGACGGTTTCCGTCCTCTGCGACCTGTCGGAACCGGAGGTGTTCGTTTCCGGCTGCAAAACGGTAAAGCGCCTGCGCAAGATGGCGATGCGCCGCGGGCTACCTTGCGAGGTGATCGACTGTGGCGCGCCGAAGTGTGAAAAACCGCTTGGTTTGGCGGTGCTCGAGCGCGAAGCGCTGCTTCCGGTACGGGAAAGCCATCCGTCGGACGGGCAAAGCGTGCAGATCTTTGAAGCGGCGTCGCCCTATGAGGAATGCGAGCATGCCGCCGCCTTCATCCGCCGGACGGTGCGGGAGACCGGCGCGCGCTGGCGCGATTTTGCCGTCGCCGCACGGTCGATGGACGGCTACGCCGCGCCGCTGCAAATGGCGATGGCGCGCTACGATATCCCGATTTTTCTGGCCGAAAAGGCGGACCTGCTCGCCAAGCCCGCGCTGGCGCTGGTGACCGGCGCGCTGTCGGCCTGCGCGGAGTTCTGGCGGTATGAAGACCTGTTTGCCTGCCTGAAAACCGGCCTTTGCGGGCTGGATATGGACGAAGTCGACCGGCTGGAAAACTACGTGCTGACCTGGCGCATCCGGGGCGGGGCATGGGAACGCGACTGGACCGGTCACCCAGCCGGTTACGGTATCCCCTTTGACGAAGCGTCGCAGGCGGAGCTGGAAAGCCTGAACGCGCTGCGCGCCCGTGCAATCGCGCCGTTCGCTTCGCTGCGCGCCGCGCTGAAGGAGGCCGAAACGGCTGGCGGCTGCGTCAAGGCGCTGTACGCCTTTTTGGAGGAAATGGGCGTGCCGCAGGCGTTGGAAGAACGCGCCGCGCGCCACGAAGCCGCTGGACGGCTCCAGCTGGCGGAGGAATACCGGCAGCTGTGGGAAATTTTGCTGTCGGCGCTCGAACAGGTTTACTGGACGGCGGCGGAGCGGCCCATGCGGGGCGGCGAATTCGCGCAGCTGCTGCCGCTGGTGCTCGGCGAATACGACGTGGGCACGATCCCGGTCTCACTCGACCGGGTCGGCTGCGGCGAGATCGACCGCGTCTGCACCGGCGTCAGCGTACCCTACCTGATCCTGTTGGGGGCAAACGACGGGCTGCTCCCGCAAACGCCGTCTTCGCGCGGGCTGCTGAGCGACGCCGACCGGGAGACCCTGGACGGGCTGGGGGTCGAGCTTTCGGCCTCCGGCGCCGAACGCCTGCTGATGGAGCAGGAAACGCTGTATCACGCGTTATCATGCCCCCGCGTCCGGCTGCTCGTGAGCTACGCCGCCCATGACGCAGGCGGCAAGGAAGCGCGGCCTTCCTATCTGGTCGGCACGATCCGGCGGCTGCTGGAAGGCGTCCCCTTCGGCTGCGGGCAGGCGTTCGAAGACCGGCTGGAAGCCGAACGTCCCGCGCTTGAGCTGGCCGCGTCCTATTTCTGCGGGAACCGAGAACCGGAGGTTATGGCGGCGTATCAAAAATACCGCGAAGACCCGCGCCTGCTGGCGGCGCACAACGGGCGGCTGACGCGCGGCCCGCTGACCGACCCGCACACGATCGACGGGCTGTATGGAAGGTCGGTCAACCTGACCGCGTCGCGCGTCGACCAGTTCTATTCCTGCCGGTTTGCCTTCTTCATGCAGTACGGCCTGCGGGCCAGACCGCGGAAGGAAGCACGGTTCGCCGCGCCTGAGACCGGCACCTTTATCCATTATGTGCTCGAAAACTGCCTCAAGCTGCTCGGTGAACAGGAGGGCGGCGCGGGCGCGGCGGATGAAAAGGCCGTGCGCGCCGCGCTGCGGAAGGTCGTGCAGCAATACATCGACGAGGAGCTTGGCGGGCTGGCGGATAAAAGCGCCCGCTTCCGTTACCTGTTCAACCGGCTGATCGCCTCAATGGACGAAGTCCTGAACAGCGTGCTCGACGAGCTGCGCAGCTCGGACTTCGAGCCGATCGATTATGAATTGGGTTTTTCCCGGTCGGGCGACCTGCCCCCGGTCATTGCAAAGGAAAACGGCGTGGAGGTCACGCTTTCCGGCAAGGTCGACCGTGTCGACGGCTACATCAGAAACGGCCGCCTGTATGTGCGCGTGATGGATTATAAGAGCGGCAAAAAGTCGTTTTCCCTGTCCGACATCTGGTACGGGCTGAACATGCAGCTCATCATTTACCTGCACGCGCTGCGGGAAAAGGGGCTGCGGCGGTATCAGGCGCGGCTGGAAGAAGCCCTGAACGAGATCGTCCCGGCGGGCGTGCTGTATGTCCCGGCGCGGGACGAGCTGCCCGACGCCCCGCGCGCCACGACTGCGGAGGAGCTTGACCAGCTGCGCGCCAAATCGCTGCGCCGTTCGGGGCTGCTGAGCGACGACATGGACGTGCTCGAAGCGATGGAGCACGGGCTGGCCGGGCAGGCGAAATTCATTCCGGTAACGGTGAAGCTGCCGAAAAAGAGCGAGGAGCCGCCGACGCTGGGGAGCCGTTCCTCGGTCGTCGGGCTGGCGAAGTTCGGGCGTCTGGCGCGTTATACGCAAAAAAAGCTGCTGGAAATGGGGCAGGAGCTGCGGCGCGGTTCGTGCGTCGCCGACCCCTACCGGCACGGGCAAAAGGACTTTTGCGAATGGTGCGAGTTCCGCGCGGCGTGCCGCTTTGACGAAAGCGCAGGCGATAAAAAGCGGAGCCTGCGCACGGTGAAGGACGAAGAATTCTGGGAGCAGATCGGAGGCGGAACGGATGTGGACGAATGACCAACTGCGCGCGATCGAGGAGCGCGGCGGCGACCTGATCGTGTCGGCGGCGGCAGGCTCGGGCAAAACGGCGGTGCTGATCGAACGAGTAATCCGCCGGCTGACCGACGCGGAACACCCGGTTGATATCGACCGGTTCCTGCTCGTGACCTTCACGAATGCCGCCGCGGCGGAAATGCGGATGAAGCTGGCCGCGGCGCTTTCGGCGCGGCTGGAGACCGATCCGCTGGATGCAAGGCTCCGGCGGCAGCTGCTGCTGGTACACCGGGCGGAGATCACGACGGTGCATTCCTTTTGCCACAAGCTGGCGCGCGAACAGGCGGCGGCGCTGGGGCTGACGCCCGATTTCCGGCTTGCGGATGAGCGGGAGGCCGCGATCCTGAAGCGGGAAGTGCTTGAAGACACGTTGGAAGCGTTATATGAAGACGCCCGGCCGGATTTTATCGCGCTCACCGAACAGCTGCTGACCGGGCGCGACGACCGCCGCCTGTCGGGCGTGGTGCTCGATACATATGAAAAGATACAGGCGCACCCCGACCCGGAAACCTATTTGCGGCGGGCCGCGGGTGGCGGCGAAGCGGGTTCCCCAGCGGAGACCCCGTTTGGGCGGGTGATTCTGGAGGAAGCGCGCGCGGCAACGGAATACGGGTTGGCATTCCTGCGGCTCGCGGTGCAGGAGATGGAAGGCGTCGAAGAACTGGAAACCGCCTACCTGCCCGCATTTCAGGACGACATCCGGCAGGGCGAAGCGCTGCTGGGAAAGATCCGTGCAAACGATTGGGACGGCGCGGTCGAGGCGGCGCGGTCGGTCGTGCGCACGCGGCTTAAGGGCGTGCGGGGATTCCCGGACAAGGAGTTTCTCGAAGAGCTGAAAGGGCTGCGGAAGGAGTGGCAGGGCTGCACGGACCGGATCGCAGGCCGCCTGCTGAACGTGACGGCGGCGGAAGCGGCGGTCGATCGCGGGCTGACGGCGGGGGCCCTGCGCGGGCTGGCGGATGCGGTGCTCACGTTTTCCGAGCGGTTCACGGCGGAAAAACGCCGCCGCAGGCTGGCCGATTTTAACGACCTTGAACATTTCGCGGTCCGGCTGCTGCTGGAAGACGGCAGGCCGACGGCGCTGGCGGAAACGGTCGGCGCGCGTTATGAAGAGATCATGGTCGACGAATATCAGGATACGAACGCCGTGCAGGACGCGATCTTCGGGGCGCTCGGGCGGCGCAACCTGTTTATGGTCGGCGACGTGAAGCAAAGTATTTATGGGTTCCGGCTGGCGAACCCGTATCTGTTCCTGCAAAAATATCAAACGTCGGCGGACGAGCCGGAGGCGGATGAGCCGCGGCGGGTCGTGCTGAGCAAAAACTTCCGTTCGCGGCGGCAGGTGCTGGACAGTACCAACTACTGGATGCAGGCGCTGATGCGGGAATCGGTCGGCGATTTGGAATACACCGAGCGGGAAATGCTGTATCAGGGCGCGGAGTATCCGGAGCCGGACGACCCGCGCTACAACACGGAGGTATTGCTGCTCGACACTGCCGGACTGGACGAAGGGGCGTCGAAGACCGAAGCGGAAGCCGCGCTGGCCGCCGCACGGATCGACCGTCTGCTGCGGGAAAAGCTGCCGGTCTTTGACCGCGCGCGGGGGATCGTGCGCCCGGTGGAGGCTGGAGATATCGTCATCCTGATGCGGTCGCCCAAAAGCAAGGCGGCGGCTTACCGGGGCGCGCTTGCGGCGTATGGCCTGTCCACCCGCACCGAGGAGACCGAGGGGCTGCTGCAAACGGCGGAGGTTGGCGCGATGGTCTCCCTGCTGGCGGTGATCGACAACCCGCGGCAGGATATCGACCTGATCGGCGTGATGCGTTCGCCGCTGTACGGGTTTACGGAACAGGAATTGGCGGATATCCGCCTTTGCGACAAAAAAGCGCCGTATTACGACGCGGTGAGGCTGGCGGCGGAGACGGACGCGCACGCGGCGGCGTTTTTGGAACGGTTGGCGCGGCTGCGCGAGTTCGCCTGCGACCAGCCGGTCTATCGGCTGCTCTGGCAGATTTACGACGAAACCGGGGCGCTCGCGCTTTATGGCGCGCTGCCAAATGGAGCGCAGCGGCGAAAGAACCTGCTCAGCTTCTTCGAGCGGGCGCGCGCCTATGAAGCGCAGGGGTTCCGGGGGCTGTTCGGCTTCAACCGCCTGCTGCGCGGGATGCTGGAGGCCGGGGAGGATTTCGACGCGGTGAAAGCGGACGCGGGGAGCGGCGCGGTGCGGCTCATGTCGATCCACAAGAGCAAGGGGCTGGAATTCCCGGTGGTCGTGCTGGCCGACTGTGCGAAAAATTTCAACGAACAGGAGCTGACCGACCCGATCCTTGTGCATCCGGAGCTGGGGCTGGGCGCGAAGGTGCGCGATTTACAGCGCGGCGTGCAATACCCGAGCCTGGAGCGGCAGGCGATCGCGGCGCGGATCCGGCGCGAGGCGGTCAGCGAAGAGCTGCGCATCTTATATGTAGCGCTCACGCGGGCGAAAGAAAAGCTGATCCTGACGGCGGCGTCCGGGCAGTTGACGTCGCTGCTGAAAAAGTGGGGGCGGCTCGCGGCAATGGAGCGCTTGCCGGATTATGCGGTAGGGGCGGTGCGCACGCCGCTTGCGTGGCTGCTGGCCCCGTTGCTGCGGCATCCGGCGGCGGAATGCTTGCGGGAAGCGGCGCAGGCGGCGATCCCAATGGATGTGAACGCGCCGGAGGCGTTCGAGATCGCGCTTTGCCAGCCGCAGGAGACAGAGACGCGCGAAGCGGTGGAAGCGCAGGCCGAGCCGGAAGCCGCAGCGGTGGAGATCGCGCCCGAGCTGGCATACCCGGCGGCGTTTTTGGCTGACCTTCCGGCGAAGCTGACGGCGACCGGCGTCAAGCATACGTTCAAGGCCGAGGAGGCCGCCGAGGAAACGCCCCCGCCGCGCCGGGGAGCCAGGCTGCGCAGGCCGTTTTTCGAGGAAAAACCGTTGAGCCCGACCGAACGCGGCACGGCGCACCATCTGTTTTTGCAGTTCGCGAAATATGAAGGGCTGGATACGCCGGAGGGCGTGGCGCGCGAGCTGGGACGGCTGCGGGAACGGAAGATTTTGTCTGCGGAGCAGGCAGACGCGATCGACCTGGCGAAGATTTTGGGATTTTTCCGTTCCCGATTGTATCAGGAAGGGTTTGCGGCGGCGCGGGTGCGGCGGGAATTTAAGTTTTCCGTGTTGATTCCAGCAGCGCGGTATTATAAAGAGGCGGAGGCCGTGCCCGAGGAGGAAATCCTGCTGCAAGGCGTGATCGACTGCCTGCTGGAAACCGAGGCCGGATTTACGGTGGTCGATTTCAAGACCGACCGCGTCCGGAAAACGAACGTCGCCGCCCGCGCCGAAAGCTATCGCGAGCAGTTGGACGCGTACCGGCTGGCGGTCGAGACCGTGTTCGGCAGGCCGGTCATACGGCAGGTGCTGTTCTTCCTTGAGATCGGGGCGGAAATTGAGGTGAAATGAAGGCCGTTCATACGCGGCTGTTCGGCAGGCGCAGGCGCTGCATATATAGATGGAAACATGAGAGCGTTTGAACATAATGGCCCGCGGGAGCGTATCGCGTTTGCGCAAGCTTTCGTTAAAATTTGACTGTCATGCAAAAAATACGGGCGGGATACCCTGTTTTAGGGTTCCCGCCCGTGCGTCTTATTCTGGGAAAACCTTGCACAGTTCAAGAAAGCAACCGTTCAGGACGTTGACCTTTGCAATGCCGTTGCGGTCATAGCATTCGTGGAGTCGGAAGGCGCCGTCTTCCAGAAGGAATACCAGTACGGAGGGTTCTTCCGGGCTGACGATCCAATGTCAGACAATCCGCGAAAGTATAACGCGGCCGCTCCGCTGGTGATGCCATGGTATCAATCCTCCTTTGTAAAATAGTATAGCAGAGTAGTCGACACATTGCAAGTCGAAAAGCTGGGTGAAAACCTTGAAAAACGCCGGATTTCCGACTTTTTTGGGCGGTTGCTGTGAACGGGATTCTGGCTGGCGAAAAAAATCGAAAAAATTTGAAAAAAAACTGTTGACAAACCATTGGGGGAGTGGTATTATAAATAAGCTGACCGGCACGGAAGCGAACAAAAAGTTCAGAAAACCTGCCGAAAAGCCTGGGATGAAGCCTT
>CAJUGU010000047.1 GCA_910586105.1 uncultured Eubacteriales bacterium
TAATCAACCATTCTTACTTTTGTAAATTACTGGATATTTTATGAAACTGCCGTGCGGAACCGTGTTTTAGGGCTTGACAAATGTTGGCGGTGGGCGTATACTATAGGCAATAGGTTAAAAGCGATGAAAAGAAAAGTACAGCTTGTCCAATGGCACAGAGAGCCTCCGGTTGGTGGAAGGGGGTGCGGCGGGCCGGCTGGAAAATGGTCTTGGAGCTGCGCACCGACCGCGATCGTTTCGCGTTAGGCTGCGATGGGAACGCCCATTACAGCGTCAGAGTATCGAAGGAGGGCGTTTGCCCATTTTCCGTACTTGCAGAGGTCCGTTGCCGTGAGGGGCGGATGAATTCAGGTGGTAACACGAAGCGTTTCGCTCTCGTCCTTGAAAATCCATTTCAGGGAGGGGAGTTTTTTCATACTTTTTTTGCCGGAAAACCGTAAATTTTGTTTGAAAAGGAGCGTTTTTATGAGTATCCATATCAGAGAATGGAAGACGGACGACTGTACGGCGCTTGCCGGTATCGCAAACGATCCGCAGGTTGCGGGATGGCTGCGCGATGCCTTCCCATCCCCCTATACGGAGGAGGATGCTGTGTTTTTTATCAATCTTGCGCGCCGCACGACCCATGACCGTGGCTGGCTGTATGCGATTACAGTAAATGACGCGGTAGTCGGCGGCGTCAGCCTGACCTTTGGCGACGATGTTTATTCCCGCTCTGCCGAGCTTGGTTACTGGGTCGGCCGCGACCATTGGGGGCGGGGCGTCGCGACGGAGGCTGTCCGGCAGATTTGCACACAGGCGTTTCAGGAGACGGACGTACTGCGGATCGAAGCGGAGGTCTTCGCCAATAACCCGCGTTCGATCCGCGTGCTGGAAAACAATTGTTTTATCCGGGAAGGCTATTTCTGCCAACGGGTCTGGAAGAACGGGCGACTGCTCGACAGCATTTTCTTTGCCTGCTTCAAATGAGAATTTTTTGTGATCTTTGCAATTCTTCACTATACTTTGTGGGAGAACTGTGGTATACTAAGGTACAAGATACCGGGAGGCGTTGGGCCATGGTTCGGCACTCCCATAGGAAAAGGAGGTTTTTAGAATGCTCCTGCTCAGGTTCAACCCAACCATGCTTTGGATCCTGGTGATCCTGGTAACGGTTGCGCTGGAAGCTGCGACGCTGGCGCTCAGCTCGATCTGGTTCGCAGCCGGAGGCGTCGCCGCGCTGATCGCTGCAAGCCTTGGCTTCGGGCTCGTCTCGCAGCTGATCGTGTTCGTGCTGTTTTCTGCGGCTTTGCTCGTGCTGGTGCGTCCGTTTTGCCGTCGGTTCCTGAAGCCGAAGGGCGCGGCTACCAACGCCGACCGCATTATTGGCCAGACCGCCGTAGTGACGGAGGAGATCGACAATATGCAGGCGACCGGCGCGGTGAAGATCTTTGGGCAGACTTGGACGGCGCGCGCGGCGGGCGGAGAAAAGATCCCGGTCGGTTCGCGGGTGGTCGTCCGCGAGATCCAGGGCGTGAAAGTCATCGCAGAAAAAATTGCAGAAGAAAAGGAAGAGACGGGGGAGAGCTGAGAACCAGCGCTTCCGAAGCCGCAGTCCCGCAGTAGCCGTGGGGGAGGGCTTCTTAGAAAAAGGAGGAAATAAGTTATGCCGTTCGTTATCATGTGGCTGGTGCTGGCCGTTATTCTGATCGCGTTTATCGCAAGCAATATCGTGGTCGTGCCGCAGGCGCGCGCGTATGTTGTGGAGCGTCTGGGTACCTATCAGGGCACTTGGGAGACCGGCCTGCATTTCAAGATCCCGCTGTTCGAGCGGATCGCCAGAAAGGTCACGCTCAAAGAGCAGGTGGTCGACTTCCCGCCGCAGCCGGTCATTACGAAGGATAACGTCACCATGCAGATCGATACGGTTGTTTATTTTCAGGTGACGGATTCCAAGCTGTTCACCTATGGTATCGAAAGCCCGATGGCGGCGATCGAAAACCTGACCGCGACGACGCTGCGTAACATCATCGGCGATCTGGAACTTGACCAGACGCTGACCAGCCGCGATATCATCAATACCAAGATGCGCGCCATTCTGGACGAAGCGACGGATGCCTGGGGCATCAAAGTCAACCGCGTGGAGCTGAAAAACATCATCCCGCCTGCGGCGATCCAGGAATCGATGGAAAAGCAGATGAAGGCGGAGCGCGAACGCCGCGAATCCATCCTGGTTGCGGAAGGCAAGAAGCAGTCTGCGATCCTTGTAGCCGAAGGCGAAAAGGAATCGACCGTCCTGCGGGCGGAAGCAAGCCGCCTTGCCAAGATCAAAGAGGCGGAAGGCGAAGCGGAAGCGTTGCTGACCGTACAGAAGGCGCTTGCCGATTCGCTTGAAATGCTGAATAAGGCGGAGCCGAACGATCAGGTCATCCGGCTGAAGGCGCTCGAAGCGTTTGCGAAAGCCGCCGATGGCAAATCGACCAAGATCATCATTCCCAGCGAGATTCAGAGCCTTGCCGGACTGGCGACCGGTTTGACCGAGGCGATCAAGTCTGCGGAGAAATAAAAAACAGGGACGGCTGGCCCATATGGGGCTGGCCGTTTTTTTGGTGCGCCCGGCGAGCGCACAATCTAGCGGGTGAAAGCCTTGAATCTGCGTGAAAGTGGGAGGGATCCAGCCGAAGCCAGAGGTGTCCACCGCAGGGAGGACTTTGATTTCTGATCGGATGGGGCGCCCGTTTTTTCTCGAAAGTAATAACGATAGCAACGGTGCATTTTGCGGTTGACAAGCACGGATAGAAAGTTTATAATGTGCTTGTACATTAGATACAATTTATCCGTGAAGGAGGTGGAGCATGGAAATTATCATCAGCAATAACGCCAACAAGCCGATCTACGAGCAGATCACTTCGCAGATCAAGGCCATGATCATGAGCGGCGAACTGCAAACCGGGGAAGCGATCCCTTCCATGCGCGCGTTGGCGAAATCGATCCATGTCAGCGTAATTACTGTGCAAAAGGCTTATGAGGACTTACAGCGCGACGGGTTTGTTGAAACGACCGTCGGACGGGGGAGCTTCGTGGCGGCGCAGAACAAGGAATTTTATCAGGAGGAGCAGCAGCGGCTGGCGGAGGAGCACTTGCAAACCGCTGCCGAGATCGCGCGGGTGAGCAATATCCCGCTTGCGAAACTGATCGAACTGCTGACGATGTTTTATCAGGAGGATGAATAAGCATGGAGAATATTTTGGAGGTGCAGCAGGTCTGCAAAGCCTTCCCCAAAACGAATTTTTCGCTGAAACAGATCTCGTTTTCGATCCCATACGGCTCCATTATGGGCTTTGTAGGGGAAAACGGGGCTGGGAAAACGACAACCATCGGTTGTATTTTAAATACGGTTGCCAGGGACAGTGGGACGGTGCGGCTGTTTGGCCGGGAGATGCTTGACGCGGATACGGGATTGCGGGAACGGATCGGCGTGGTCTATGACGGCGATAATTTCCCGGCGTATTGGAATGCGGAACAGCTATCCCGCGTCATGCAGGGGCTGTACAAGCAGTGGGATAACGCGTTCTTTTACGCCTATTTGGAACGGTTCCGGCTGCTGCCGAAACAAAAGATCAAGCACTATTCCCGCGGTATGACGATGAAGCTGGCGGTTGCGGCGGCGTTGTCCCACCATCCGCAGCTTTTGATCCTGGACGAGGCGACAAGCGGGCTGGACCCGATCATGCGGGACGATATGCTGGACGTATTCCTGGATTTTGTGCAGGACGAAAACCATGCGATCCTGCTGTCGTCCCATATCACCAGCGACCTGGAAAAAATCGCCGATCGCATCACGTTCATCCATGATGGCAGGCTTCTCCTGACCGCGAGCAAAAACGACCTTGCATATCATTTCGCGGTCATGCGCTGCAAAGAAAGCCAGTTCCGCGAACTGGACCCCGGCGATATCCTTGCCTATCGCAAGCGCGACTTTCAAACGGATGTACTGGTCGCAGACGGGAAGGACGCCGCGCGCAAATATCGGGGGGCCGTGATTGATCATGTTTCGGTCGATGAAATCATGCTGCTGCTGGCAAAGGGGGAACGGGTATGAAGGGATTGCTGAAAAATAACTTTTACGCGGTGTATTCCGGCGCGAAGACGTTTTCCGCGTTCATGGCGCTGCTGGGCGCGTTTGTCAGCGTAGTCGTCAGCCAGCAGCTGCTGCTGTTTTACATGCTGCTGGGGATCGTTGGATTTTCGGTCAACGCGATCGCCAGCATTGGGAAGGATCATATTTCCAAGTGGGGGAAGTACAAGCTGACTTCGCCTGTCCGGCGGGCGGATATCGTGAAAAGCTGCTTCCTCCATCAGCTGATATGGCTGTTGGTCGGGATGGCCTTCGCCGGGGGTGTGATGGGCCTGTCATGGTTCCTGCACGGGCATCCGTTTGATCGGGATATCGATGTATTCATGGTGTTCGCCGTTGGGATCGGCATCAGTCTGTTCTCCGGGGCGATTTTCCTTCCGCTGTTTTATCTGGGCGGAGAAGAGCGGAGCGGGGCTTTTTTGGCGATCAGCTTATTGTGTGCGATTGGAGCCGTCATGGGGATCGTCTCCCTTGTCAATAGTTTGTTCGGTCCTAAAATGTCGGCCTTGCAGGCCGTCCTGGGCGCTGCGATCGTGCTTGGCTGTTCGCTGGCGGTGTTTTCGATCTCTTACCCGTTTACAGTGGCGATTTTCAAGCGCCGGGAATACTAAACCGTATGCGCAAGGGGCAAAAAACGCGCCCGCTGTCTGTTTGACAGCGGGCGCTGTTTGCTACCAGAGCCGGAGCTGCGTATCCTCCGGCGTTTTTTCCAGCTCGGGCGGCGTTTCATTCAGAAGCCGGAAGGCGGCGTCTTCCTCAAAGATCCAGTCGTAGACCCGCTCTTCGGTAAGCACCAACGGCATCCGGCCATGGATATCCTTCATGGAGCCGTTGGCGGCGGTCGTAAGGATGCAAAACCGCAGCTGACCGCCGCGCAGATCGTAGATCCCGGCCATATATAGCGTGCCCGAGCCGGGAAGGCGGAACAAATATTTCCGATTTTCCGCGTCCCACTCCCAAAAGCCGCTTGACGGGATCACACACCGCCGCGCTTTTAAACTGTCGCGGAACATTGGCTTTACAGCAGCTGTTTCCGCCCTGGCGTTGATGACCAGCCGTCTGCCCTGCGCAGGGAAGCCCCAGCCGAGCAGCGCGGGGCGGATCGCGTCGCCGTCGCCCCGCAGGATGGGAGCTGCGCCGGAGGGGAAGATCTCCGACGCAACTTCTACGCGTCCGAGTTCGCGGAGGATCTGCGCCAAAACGGCGTTGGATCCTACCGAAAATTGATAACGTCCGCACATTTGAAAAGATCACCTCTGTACCTCAGGCTGTCCAAACGGCATGGAAATATCCGTTTTGCAGCGGCCCTTTTGGAAGCGGCGGAGCCTTTGCCTCTTCGGTCGGGAAGGGCGCGTGCCGCGCCGCTCCATAGCGCTTGGAACTGGAAGTACACCGTTCCCAAACGGAGCCGTTGCGTTCCGCCTCCGCTCAGCCCACGACCTTGCCGAAAACGAGCAGCTCGTCGTATTCGCTGACCCGGATCGGCGAATATTTCGGGTTGTGGGAATAGAGTACGACGCCTTTTTCGTCCTGCACAAGCTCTTTGCAGAAGGCTTGTCCGTTCAGATAAAAAATGCCGATCTCACCGGGTTCCAAGGTGCTTTGCTGGCAGACCCATACGATCTGGCCGTTTTTCAGGGTCGGCATCATACTGTCGCCCGAAATGGTCAGCGCAAAGTCGGCGCTGTATGGCACGTCTTCGTCGGCGTCGATCATTTCATAGCAGCCGCTGTCCAGAAAATTGCCCGTACCGGCGGAAACGGGCAGGTCGTAAAGCGGCAGCTTGCGGACCTGCTTGGGACGCGCCCTGCGGCGGGTGTAGCGGGGGGACTCCAACAACAGTTCCCGGTATTTTTGCAGCAGCTCGCGGCCTTCATACGTCAAGGCGGCTTCTGCGGGGTCGTCAAAAAACAAATGCGTAACGTTTTCGATGCGGTAGCACTTCGCCAGCGCGATCGCGTGGCTGATCTTGGGCTCGCTGTCGCCCAGTTCCCAGGACGCGAGCGTCCGCGTGCTCACCGTTTCGCCGTCCGGCAGGTATGCCCGCATCGCTTCGACGACGTCCTCGCGCCGCATTTTCCGGTCCTTCCGTGCTTTCCGGATGCGCTCATTCCATCTCACACTGTATCACCTCGCTTCTCATTATACAGGATTCGCAGCCGGGGCGCAAGTGTTTTGACAAAAATTTCTGCAATAAATTTCATGCAGAGATATTGATTCGGAAAAATATTGCTGCTATAATAAGGGCAGGAACGAGGTGAGGTACGTTGGTTCGGAAGATTCTGCACATTGATTGCAACTGCTTTTATGCTTCGGTAGAGGCGCAGCGCCATCCGGAGCTGCGCGACAAGCCGCTGGCGGTGTGCGGCAGCGTTGAGGACCGGCACGGCATCGTATTGACGGCAAATTATCTGGCGAAGCCGCGCGGCGTCAAGACCGGTATGGCCGTCTGGCAGGCGAAGCAGGCCTGCCCGGAACTGGTCGTTTTGCCGCCGGATATGCCGGAATATATCCGTTTTTCCAAAATGGCGCGCGAAATTTATGAGGATTACAGCGACCAGATCGAGCCCTTCGGGCTGGACGAAAACTGGGTCGACGTGACTGGCAGCGCCGGCGTCCGGGGGGACGCTATGGCGATCGCGCAGGAGATCCGCGAACGCGTCCGGTTCGAGCTGGGCATCACGGTCAGCATCGGCGTTGCGAACAATAAGGTCACGGCAAAGCTCGGTTCGGATTACCGCAAGCCGGACGCGATCACGCGGATCGAACGCGACAATTACAAAGAGATTGTTTACCCGCTGCCGGTCGAAGACCTGCTGTATGTCGGCCCGGCGACCCGCAGGAAACTGCATGGCATGGGGATCTTTACGATCGGTGAGCTGGCGGAAACGCCGCTGGATATTTTAACATCAAGGTTTGGAAAGATCGGGCGCATGCTGGCGATCTTTGCGCAGGGGAACGATCTTTCACCGGTGAAGCATGCCGGACATCAGGCCGTTGCGAAGTCGATCGGCAACAGCGCGACGCCTCCGCGCGACCTGGTCAGCGAAGACGACGTTTGGATGATGCTGTTGTTGCTTTCGGAGAGCGTCGCCCAGCGGATGCGCGAGGCCGGCGCGCGCTGTACGATGGTGGAGCTTTCTGTGCGCAGCGCAAAGCTGGAGACCTTCACACGCCAGCAAAAGCTCAAGGGGCCGACCTGCGCCAGCTTGGAGATCGCGCGCGCCGCCTTTGCGCTGTTCCGCAAAAGCTATTCCTGGGGCGTGCCGGTTCGGAGCATCGGCGTGCGCGGCGCGGGGCTGGAACCCGCCGGTCAGCCTGAGCAGCTTTCGCTGTTTGCCGACGATTCGCGTCGCGGCAAATGGGAGCAGATCGACAAAACGGTCGACCAGCTCCGCGCGCGGTATGGTTACGCAAGCATCCGCCGCGCCGCAATGCAGGCCGATCCGCTCTTTGGCAGGATCAACCCAAAGGACGACCATATCGTCCATCCCGTTGGATTTTTTTGCGGTTAAATGGAGGTTTTGCAGATGGAAAAACGGTCGAAACGTTATGTGCAGGTCGTTGTACGGTTCAGCGAGGACGGCAAACTGCGCCCGCTGGTGGTAGAACTGGACGACGCGCATCATTATAAGATCGACAAGATTCTGGATGTGCGCCGCGCAGCCTGTCAGAGCGTCGGCGGGGTAGGGGATCGTTATACCTGCCTGATTCGCGGGCAGGAGTCCTACCTTTGGCTGGAGAAGGGGCGGTGGTTCGTCGCGAAAAAAGAAGCGGGCGCGTAGGCGTTCCCTGCTCAAGCTGCCGTCCTGCGTCCCGGGTCGCTGCGTGCGGCGGCGCAGATATTTGTGATTTGCTCCCATCACCAAGGCCTCCCACTTTGGCGGGGGCGTTTTTTTCGCTCGTAAGGCGCAGATTTTCCGACACATACAAGGTTTATTATAAAGCAGTTTATGAAAAAGGAAAGTGGAAAAATGGCGGCGGATACCGATTACATTTATGCGGCATTTTCCCCGTCCGTCAGGGAGAACGCGGCAGGGCCTGGCGAACAGATTCAGGAATTCATCCGTTTTATCGAAGAAGACGTAACCGGTTGGGATTTCACTTCGGGAAGCGGATGCCTACAGCGGCAAGACGGCGTGACCACCTCAACGCGGGTCCCGTTTTATCGGTTCGACACAGACAGCGGAGTTTATCGGTGCGATATCGGCGAGAGCATAAAAGATACGGCGCATCCGGACCGGGTGGCTTTTCCGATATCATGGTTTACCCCGACGAACTGCCTTGGGAATATGCGCCGAAAAAGCCCTCGGAGCGGATGGACTTTCTGCGCGGGCGGGCGATCTCCAGGGAACCTTACATATGGGCACAGAATGTGGACGAGTTCGACCGATATCTGTCCACGGTGCGGGAAATGTTTTTCGATCTGCACACCGACCAGGGGCTGTACCGCTGCGATGTGCGGGGGGTGTTGGAAAGCGAGTATCCGGTGGATACCGGCGTTTTCAGCATTTCGATTTTTCCGGCCTTGTATCCCGGGGAGCATCCGGAATGCGAAGATACGGATGATGAGGAAGCCCGCGCCTGGAGGCGCGAGGATATGGGTATTTCGATCGCCCTGCAACCGGGAATGATAACGTTCGCGATCCGGCCGCAAAAAAGCTGCCGCTTCATGACCGGATCCGGTCGCAGGCGGCAGCCTTGTGTTTTATTCTTATGGATTACCATGGGAGCCAGGGGAACAGGCCCTTGAGCCAAAGGAAGAAGACCGGCAGGAACATCGCCGGGAGCAGGTTCCCGACCTTTATCTTCTTGCTGTCGAGCAGGTTGAAGCCGATGGCAAAGATCAATACCGAGCCGATGCAGGACATTTGCCCGATCAGGAGATCGGAGAGAAAGGGGCGGATCAATCCGGCAAGCAGCGTGATGCCGCCTTCATAGACCAGCACCGCGAGGATGGAAAGATAAACGCCGGCGCCCAGCGACGCGGTGAAGACAATCGAAGCAACGCCGTCCATAACGGCTTTGGCGAAGAGGATCGACGGGTTCCCGTTCAGGCCGTCTTCGAGCGCGCCGACAATTGACATTGCGCCGACGCAAAACAGCAGCGACGCGCTGACGAAGGCTTCTACAAAGGTCGACGAGTTGCCGCCGGCGGGGATGCGTTTTTTAAACCATTCGCCGATCCCTTCCAGCCGCCGTTCGATATCAAGGGCTTCGCCGATCAGCGCGCCGACCGAAAGGCAAAGCACCATCAACATGGTATACTGGGTGGAAAAAGCCCCGTCTTCCAAGACGAGGATCTGGGACAGTACGCCGCCGATGCCGATAAAAAAGGCGCACAGCGCTAACGCTGACATGATGGTTTTTTCAAAGCGTTTAGGCAGTCCGCCCTTGAGCAACAGCCCGAGCGTCGTGCCGAGCGCGACGGTACCGCAGTTGACTATGGTTCCAAGACCGGTCATAAGGATTCCCCTTTTTTCATAAAATGCAACAATACCATTAAAACACGCAGGCCGTTGGATTGCAAGGGAAATTTTCGGTTACTGAGCAAAATTATGCAGAAAGCACAAGGAAAGCGCTCGCTTGACGCAGGCGGATGAACGGATTTTCAACAGGGGGAAAGGCTTGAAACCGAGCGGTCAGCCGAGGGATGGAGCCGCCGTGCCGTTTGCGTGGAGCGGGCAGTCGAAGGCTTGACGCCATTGCGCTGCCGGTATCGCGCGGTTCGCTGAAGGATGGGATCCGTCACGCCGGTATCCCTCAGAGCTGGAACACGATCCCGCAGGCCGCGCCAAGGGCGATAAATACGATTGGATGCAGTTTTTTAAATTTGATAACGCCTGCCAAAAAGAGTGCGAACAGCATGAGCGCGGGCAGGTTCAGCCATTCGTACAGGCTAGCCGCGCCGGGATGGAACAACGTTTCATGATAGATCGAAGCCATTGCGCCGACGATCAGCCCTGCGGACGCCGGGCGCAGGCAATAAAACGCGTGCTGCACCAGCCGGTTCTCCTGAAACTGCCGCATCATGCGGGAAACGATCAATATAATCATGATGGAAGGGGCGACCAGCGCCAGCGTCGAGCACAGCGCGCCGAGCAGCCCGCCGGCACGGAACCCGGAATATGTTGCCATATTGACCCCGATCGGCCCGGGGGTCGACTCGGAAACGGCGATCATGTCCAGCAGTTCATTTTCGGTAAACCATGGATAAGCCCGCGCGATCTCTTTCAAAAAAGGTACGGTGGCCATACCGCCGCCGACGGCGAACAGCCCGGTCTTGAAAAATTCATAAATCAGTAGCAGGAAGGTCATTTACTTCTCCTTTTCGCCGCGTTTCGCAAGGATGCCGACGCAGGTCGCCGCGACCACGATCAGGACCGGCGAAATGCCGAACAGGATAGTCAGCGCTGCGGTCACGATCAGCACCGCGAGGGTCACTTTGTCTACCACGCTTTTCGCGATCAGCTTCCAGGCGGCATGGAGCACCATGGCGCAGACCGCGATCGAAATCCCGGAAAATGCGTGCTGCACGACTGCGAGATGGGAAAACTGCCGCAGGAAGGCGGCGATCGCACAAATGATCAAATAGGAAGGGGAGATCACGCCCAGCGTGGCGACGAGACCGCCAAGGTTCCCGGCGACCCGCGCGCCAATAAAGGTCGCGGTGTTGACTGCGATCACGCCCGGGGTGCACTGCGCGATTACGTAATAATCCATGATGTCGTCCTCGGTCGCCCAGGCGTGCCGTTCGACGATCTCGCGGGTCAGCATGGGGAGCATGGCGTAGCCGCCGCCAAAGGTCAGGATCCCGACGCGGAAAAAGGATGAATAAAGCTGCCACAGGGTTTGCAAAGCCATTACCTCTTTTCAATGCGTTTTGTCGTTTTGCCAAACCAGTATACCACAAAGTTGGGGGCCGCACAAGCGGGAGCGGACGTTTTTCGCGGCGCCCCGCCAAGGGCCGAAAGCCGGTCAGGCGTCGAACCCGACCTTTTGCTTCCAGACGGCATACGCTTCGGCCATTTCCGCCGAAAACGGCTCGTCCAGACGGCGGGCGACGTCGATTGCCTTCTTATAAAGACGGCCATACAGGTTATCGGATTTTTTGCGGAGACGGGGTTTCGCCCAATCCCAGACGGCGCGCGCGGGCTCCGGGCAACCGCTGACGAAGTCCATGCAGTCTTCCAGCAGGAAGCTCATCAGGTTGTACCGTTCGACCAATGAAAAATCGATCTCCGATTGCAGCGTCTGGAAGGTCCGGAGCGCCTCCGGCCAGCGCGCCGACTGGATATAATGCCGGAACAGATCCTGCGACGCGGACGCGATCTGGAAGGCCTGCCCTTCCTGGCGTGCGAAATCGAGCAGCGCCTGATAGGGCGCTTCATTTTCGGCGGAGCGTCCGACCCGGTCGTTGAAATAGGCCAGGGTATGCCAGGCGGACGCGTTCCACTCTGTCACACCCGCACGCCAGAGGTCAACCAGCTCGCGCGCCTCGTCGAGATATTGCAGCTCGAGCGCAAGGTAGATGCAGTCCTTCAGGGTGTAAGCGGACAGGTCTTCGGGAAAGTCCACGTCGCTGCTATAGCCGCAGCAGCAATCAAAATTGGCGTTCTTCGCGCGCTCGATCAGCGCGTCGCAGCTGCCATCGGCATTGTAACGCCTCAGCAGGAGGGTGAGCGCCTCAAGCCCTTTGCCGATCCCCTGAAAGCTGTTGGTCTCACGGTCTTTCAGCTCTTCCTCGAACAGCGTTTTGACCAGCGCTTCCTGGTCGACGCGCTCGAACAGAAGGAAGAAGACGAACCGCAGGCGGTTGATAAAATTCCGGTCGCTCGTGCCCTGGCCGGGGGTGTGTTCGGCGGTATAGCGGACGGAAGAGAGGTCGCCTGCGAGCGCCCGGTCGAGCACCTCCGCCTGCTCGGCGAGCTTGCTGCGAATGATGTCCTGATACAAGGTCTGCACCTCCTGATGTGATGGATGGAAATAGGATATGATGGATGAAGAACCGGTTTCGGGCCGCGGCGTCCGGACGGAGGGGCGGGCATGCGCCAAGCAGGCGGAGCCGCTCCCGAATAGGAAAAACGATTATTTTTCATTATACACGATCGACACGATTTTGTACAGGCTCCGCGTCCTTGGAGCGCGCGCCGGAGCGGGGAGGCGCGGCGGGGCAGTTTGAACTTTTTGGCGCGAAAAATGGCAAAGAAATGAAAATCCGCAGGACTTTTGATAGTGTCGCATCTGGAGCAAAATTCCTTCGTTTGAGCAGGTAAAACGGGGATTTCGGAAAGTAAAGTTGCAGAATATCCGTCATTTTTTATGAAAATTTCCGCGCTATAAACCGAAAGGTAGGTGTATAAGTATATGTTGGAACAATTTTACAGCGCTTTTTTCTGAAAAAAATCGCACAAATCAAAATAATAAACGATTTTCGCATTAAAATAGTTATTTTCGAGGAGTTTTATGAAAAAACTGTACAAATTTTTCGTAAACCGATGTACTTTTTTAACTCGGTGTGTTATGATAACAGCAAGAAAAACCATAAACATGGTTTTGGATCAGCAAAATCGTGCGGAGTGCTGGAAAGGTTGAAATATTCCTTTTTCGTATGGAAAGTGGGATTTTGAAAATGGATGAAGGAAAGGGTGAGGAATATGCTTTTTACCGTACTAAATCGATATGACCAATTGGATATTGAGGAAAAAATTTTAGACTACGCCCGCAAAAAGAACATCGATATGGAGGATTTCGAGTATGAACTGGCTCCAGGGATCTCGGTGACCACTGCGATTGGCGACGTTGTACTTTCCTTGATCGAACAGGCGGCGGAAGAGGACAAACAGGATTTTAAGGAGCGTCAGCGGGCCGGGATCGACCGCGCGCGCGCCTCTGGGCAAACCATCGGCAGGCCCAGCCAGAAGCAGCCCAAGCGGTTCCAGAAGATTTGCCAGATGTATCGCGACAAGCGCGTGACAGGCAGGGAAGCGGCCAAGATCCTTGGCGTGGCGCAGTCGACCTTTTATCGCTGGCTTCGTGAGGATGAACAGGCGCGCACTGCAAAGACGGATTGATCGGCTATGTGCCTTGCCTTTTTGAAATAAATGTCATCGGTTGAGACAGCCTTGATCCGGGGAATCGGGTCAGGGTTGTTTTTGTTTCGGCGGCCTGCCGGAAAGGCGTTTGGAACAGGAGGACGCCCAAACGGAAGGCGCGGAAACCCGGACAGGGGCCCGGATGCTTGGAAACAGGCGCGTACAGGCCTTGCGGCGGGGGAGCGGTCCCGCGGCGGAGATGGAATGTCAAGCCTGAAAGGTAGGCCGCAGGCTCACAAATGCCGGGAAGGTTTCCCTTCCCGGCACGATCGAAAGAGGTTTCTACATGATGTGCTCCTCGCAGAAATTGGACAGTACACGCATCCCCATTTTCCGGCGCTCCGCGACCGGATAGAGGGCGATCCCTGCACTGTCGTAAAGCGGGACAAGCCGTTTTTCAGGGTCGAGCCGCAGCGACTCCGAATGGCAGCTGCCAGTGTTTGCGTGGGACATGATCATCACCTCGTCCGCTAGTATGCGCCGCGTGCGGCGGCTTATGTCTGGTAAGATTTAGCGCCTGCGCAAACAGGCCGGGAACGGCGGCTGCGCGGCCCGTTTGCCGCCCGTTTACGGTTCCATTCCGTACCGGCCCGTTCCCGCGCATTCGCGCCCGTTTATTGTCGGGAAAAGCATTGACTTTGCGGGCTTTTTATAATATCCTATAAAGGTAATACAGTGATATCACGGAAGGGGCGAAATACATGTTTGTTTTGACCTGCGCCTGCGGGAATGAAATCTTCGGGGACGAAGAAGACGCCGTCGCGGCATGGCAATGCGACCGATGCGGAAAATGGTTTGATTATTTCGGCTATGAGGTGGCGGACAAGGCGCGGCATGACGCCCTGTTGGAAAACAAATACGCCAGCCTGTATGACGACGAAGAAAGCTGAGGAACTAAAATGAATGCACAACGAGTCGCATTGCTAACCGATTCCTGCGCAGATATCCCCGCAAACCTGTTGAAAAAATACGATATCCACGTCGTACCGCTGCGGCTGCTGTTTTCGGATGGCGAATATGAGGACGGCGTGAGCATCACCGCCAAAGAGGTTTACCGCCGCCTGCCGCGGGAGCTGCCCAAGACCTCCCTGCCCAGCGGCGAACGGATCGAAAAAACCTTCCGCGAGATCCGCGATAAGGGCTATGAGAAGGCGATCGCGATCAATTTCTCGGGCGGTCTCAGCGGCACCGCCAATCTGGTGCGGCTGTTCGGAGAACAGTTCGTCGGGTTGGAGGTGGCGGCGTTCGACACCCTTTCCGGCTCGCTGGGTACCGGCATGACCGTGCTTCAGGCCGCGCGCTGGCTCGAGGAAGGCCGTTCCTTCGTGCAGGTTTGCCGCGCGATCCCGCAGATCATGAAAACGACGACCGTCTTTTTCTGCATCGATACCTTGGAATACCTGCAAAAGGGCGGGCGGATCGGCCTGATCACCTCGTTTGCGGGCACGCTGCTGAATATCAAGCCGATCATATCCTTTGCGCCGTCTGGCGAGCTGATCAACGTTGCAAAGGTGCGCGGGCGCAGGCTCGCGATGGAAAAAATGGTCGGCATGGCGACCGAGCTCGTGCCAGAGGGCGCGGCGTTCAACCTTGCCGTTGCGCACGGCGATTCCCCGGCGGAGTTCAAGGAGATCCGTTCGCTTGCCAAGCGTTCGCTTCCCGGCTACCGCACGTTGTTCGAGGGCGAGATCGACGGCACGCTCGGCGTTTACACCGGGCCGCATCTGCTCGGGGTCGGCGTGCAGCTGCTGCCGGACGGGCTGTTCCCGGAAGCGTGAACGATATGGACATTTTGGAGAATTTGAACGCCGCCCAGCGGCAGGCGGTCACGACGACCGAAGGCTATGTGCGCGTGATCGCGGGCGCAGGCTCGGGCAAGACCCGCACGCTGTCGCACCGCTTCGCGTATCTGGTGGATATGCTCGGCATTTTGCCGGGAAATATCCTTTGCGTGACGTTTACGAACAAATCCGCGAACGAGATGCGGCAGCGCATCCACCGCCTGACCGGGGACAACGACACCGGTTATATCAATACCTTCCATGGCTTCTGCGCCGCCGTTCTGGAAGAAGACTGCAACGCGGTGCAGTATCCCAAGAGCTTTCTGGTGCTGGACAATTCCGACATCGACGCGATGCTGGAGATCATTTATGAAGAACGCGGGCTGACGCTGCGCAACATGACCTTCAGCGCGGCGCGGGACATGATCGAGATCCGCAAGCTGCAAAAGGAGCCGGATTATTACGTCGGTCTGATCGAAATGACGATCGAAACGCTGCGGCAGAAATACCTTGCGGCGACCGACGCCGCGGATATCATTTTCTATGGATATTTGTACCAGCAGAAGAAGTGCTTCGGGCTGGACTATAACGACCTGATCAAGTTCACGCTCTACATTTTTGAAAAGGATCGCGCGATCCGTGAAAAATGGCAGAAGCGCCTCGAATATATCATGATCGACGAATTCCAGGACATTGACGGCCTGCAATATGAGCTGATGGAGGTGCTTTGCGGTTATCATAAAAACCTGTTTATCGTCGGCGATCCAGACCAGACCATCTACACGTGGCGCGGCGCGGACGTGCGGTATTTACTGCATTTTGACCGCGTGTTCCCAAAGGTGGAAACGATATACCTGCTGGAAAATTACCGATCGACGCCGCAGGTGCTGGCGGCGGCGGATTCGCTGATCGCCTGCAATCGCACGCGCATGGAAAAGCACCTGATACCCACGCTGCCGGACGGCGTGCCGGTGCGCTGCCGTCTCGCCGAAAACGCGGAGACGGAAGCAAACTGGATCGTGGAGCAGATCGCGTCGCTGCGCGACGGCGGGGTTTCCTGCCGGGAGATCGCAATACTGTATCGCGCGCATTATGTGACGCGTCCGGTCGAAGAAGCGTTCCTGCGCGCGAAGCTGCCGTACACCATCTACAGCGGCGTCCAGTTTTGGGCGCGGCGCGAGATCAAGGACGCCCTTTCTTACCTGCGCATGATCGCTTACCGCGACGATCTTTCGTTTTTACGGATCGTAAACGTTCCACGGCGCAATATCGGCAAGCGGCGCATTCAGTTTTTGCAGGATCACGCGGCAACGCATGGATGCTCGCTGTATGAAGCGTTGGCGCAGAATCTGGAAGAGGAGCCGATCAAGGGGACGAAGGCTGCGCAGTTCTGGTCGCTGATCGAGACCTTTTCGGAGAGCAGCGCCGGAAGGCCGGTTTCCGAAGTGCTGTCGGCGATTCTGGACGAAAGCGGCTACGAGCGGATGCTGCGCACCGAAGGCGCGCAGGACCGGCTGGATAATCTTGCCGAACTCAAGCAGTCGGTCTATGAGTTTGAGACCACCTGCGGCGAAGAGGTCACGCTCGAACATTATCTGACGCATACCGCGCTGTTCACGAATGCGGACACGGCGGAAAGCGGCGACAAGGTCAAACTCATGACGGTACACGCGGCGAAGGGGTTGGAATTTCCGTATGTGTTCCTTTGCGGGATGAATGAAGGCGTGTTCCCGTCGCGGAAAATTTTGACGCTGCCCGGCATGGAGGAGGAGCGGCGGCTTGCCTATGTCGCCATGACGCGGGCGGAAAACGGATTGTTCCTTTCGGCCGCAGAAGGATATAACTTTGACGGAACGCCAAGGTTCCCGTCGCGCTTCCTGCTGGAGATCGGCGAAGGGCTGATCGAATTCACGCCAAGGCCGAAGGACGCGCTCTTTCAGGAGGCAAAAGCCTACGCCGCGCGCCGCGCGCGGATGCTGGAAGCCGCCGGGGAAGACCGTTATCCGGTCGGCCAGCGGGTGCGCCATTTCATTTTCGGAGAGGGTACCGTCGAGGCGGTAGAGCCGGAAGCCTATCTTGTCCAATTTGACGATTTGGATACCGCGCGGCGGATCTCTTTCCGTGCAAAATTGGAAACCTGTTGACAAAACTGTAAATACAAAAGCGCTCAGGGATGGCGGAAGCTGTTCCCGGGCGTTTTTTTTGCGCGCAAAAAGCCTGTGCAGCGCGCTGCGAGGGGGAGTTTGGAAAACGGACAAAAAAAGAACGCTCTATGAAGCGTTTCCAGATTCTTGTAAATCGCCCAAAGAAGTATACAACTTTGGACTGTTCGGAGCCGAACGAAACCCCGGTAAGTTTTCATCAAAACGCCCAGATTTTCCTTGACATTTCATGCACTCTGCCTATATAATAGGGCTAACGTCAGGATGACGTACCAAGTCCAGAGTTGTATACTTCTTTGGACTTTCTTACAAAACATGGAGGTGAATAAAAATGTTGGCTTTGACGGTCAGAGCGGGTGATTATATCACGATCGGCGACGATATTGTGATCCAGGTATTGAAGGTAGGAGACCTGTGCCGGGTTGCGATCGACGCGCCGCGTGAACTTGTGATCGAGCGTGAAAAGGTTCACGAATCGGTGGCAGAGACGCCGGAATGCATCCAAAGGGTGCGAAAAAGTTCAAGGAACCGCGCAAGGAATGCCGGAATGCACACGGAGGGTGCAAAGAAGAGAGCCGCAGCCGACAATGAGACCCGGTTTTAAACAGGCTTCCATGAAGCCTGCTTAAAATAAAGTCCGAGGGTGACCGGGCGTTGAACTGGCCAGCAATGCTTGCGAACCCGAAACAATACAGACGGAGGGAAGGAGCCTTCCGTGATTTTAAGAAGGAGACTTATTTTATGCGTATTCAACACAATATTATGGCGATGAACGCCTACCGGAACTACAACAACAACACCAAGGCATTGTCCAAGAATCTCGAACGGTTGTCTTCCGGTTACAAGATTAACCGCGCGGGCGATGACGCAGCGGGTCTTGCCATTTCCGAAAAAATGCGCGCGCAGATCACCGGTCTGGAAGCGGCTCAGAAGAACGTCAAGGACGGTACTTCTCTGGTCAACACCGCCGAGGGCGCGATGCAGGAAATTCAGGATATGCTGAACCGTATGGTTTATCTGGCGACCCAGTCTTCGAACGGTACTTACGACAATGAGGTCGACCGCAAGAACTTGCAGGACGAGGTCGTGCAGCTCCGTTCGGAAATCGACCGTATCGCGGATTCCGCAAACTTCAACGGCATCAAGCTGCTGGACGGCTCTCTGGGCATGAACGCAGATGCATTTGAAATCGGCTCGGTTGATGCTGTAGAAGCCAGCGACGGCACGATTGCTGGCACAGATCTCGCGTTGGACAACGCGAATCTGCATAAAGAAGTAAGTGGTGTTGCTACACAAACCCCGCCTGCGGCAACAATTGATTTGGGTTCGCTGGCATTGAAAGCATCTGCCAATGGTAATGCGACGATTTCTGTAATGGGAACGGATTATACGATCGCATTAACATCCACTGGAGGTGCTGGCGCCGACGGTAATTACAGTGCATCTGATCTCGCGACAGCATTAAAGACACAAATGGCTGGCGTTGATAAAACGACAGGTGTAGCTGCGACTGGCGCTGCCACGAACGATGCTATTAAAATTGGCGACTTTGTGTTTGAGCTTGGCGGAACCGGCTCTGAAGTCACATTAACTTATGCTGGACGGTTTAAGGATGCGACGACTTATGTAGAAGCTGCGAATGATACAGACGGCTTTACGCAAGATCAAGCGGATGCAATCAACGCAGCACTTGGTAAAGGCGTTAAACTTTCTAATGCTGGCGGTGCAGTTCAGACTGGCGATGTAATTCATGATACTACCAAGGTCGATTATGCGATTGCAAAAAGTCCCGCAACGATGGCAGGTGTGGATATCAAGCTGACTCCTGATTTGGTCAAGCAGGGAAATACTCTGACCATTGATGGCACAACTTATACTTTCCAGACTGAAGCGACTGCGCCGAAGGATGCAGACGGAAACCCAATTACCACGAACGTGATCAACGTTAGCGCAGGCAAGACGGTTGAAGAGCAGATTCATATGGCGGTTGATGCGCTTAGCAAGCAGGCCGCTATTACTGGCGCTGATGCGGACGGAACTGCCAACGGTCGCACATGGACAATTTCTTCTGCGGGCAATGACACGATCCATATTGACCAGACCGCAGGCACGACCGACACAACCAAAGCGCTCAAGACATATGATGATATTGCAGCCGTGATTTCGGGTAAGGCTGCTGCAACCGAGGCCGCGAATGTTGGTACTAGCATCAAGGTCACAGATGCGAAGGTCGTAGAAGGTGACGGCCTGACGATTGACGGCAAAAAATATGTGTTCAGTGACACAAAGACCGGAACCGAGAAGGACGGGACGACTTATATTGCAATCAAGGGCGGCGCTGGCAAGAACCTGGCTGATGCGATCGAAGGCGCGGAGTTTGATGAAACCACCAACACGGTGACGATCAGAGCGTCAGCAGCGGCAGACCCGGCGCCGGAAGTCAGCGGCCGTGGTCTGACCCTTCAGATCGGCGACACCAGCGATTATTACAACCAGCTGAGCGTCAACATCAAGGATATGCACTGCAAGTCGCTGGGCATTGACGGCATCAACATCGGCACGCCTGCGGGCGCTTCCGACGCGATTAACGTCATTAAGGACGCGATCAACACCGTATCCAGCGTCCGCGGTAATCTTGGCGCGATCAGCAACCGTCTGGATCACACCGCAAACAACCTGTCCGTAATGCGCGAGAACATTCAGGACGCAGAGTCCAGCATCCGCGACACGGATATTGCAGAGGAAATGATGTCCTACACCAAGAACAACATCCTCGTGCAGTCCGCGCAGGCGATGCTCGCGCAGGCCAACCAGGTGCCGCAGGGCGTTCTCCAGCTGCTCCAGTAAGCCGGTTCGCGTTTGCGTTAAAGTTCACAGACATATTAAAATGGCGCTCGCTGTCTTCGGACAGCGGGCGCTTTTTCTTCCTGCGGATATGATTTTGCCTGAGCGGCCATTTGTACAAGGCGGCTCAGGCAGATTCGGGATGGGTCAGACGTTTTCCCAATCGAGGATCGCAATGCGATGCTCCACGCGGCACAGCGTTGCGATGAACGCTAATGCAAAAGGCTGCTTTGGCGAAAACGGGCAAGTGATACGAAGCCCATTCGGGGAAGGCTCGCACGTTGCTTCGCCACGGGCGATGACTGCATCGAGCAGCGCGTCGCCGGTCTTAAAAGGGACGGCGTCGCGGCTGTGGTTTGCGCTGAAAGCGGGAGCGGCTGCGTCTGCGGCGGCTGGCTGTGAGCTGGCCGGTAAAGGACAACCGTCGACCGGGAACCGGAGGAATTCGGTATGCGGAACGGCTCGCGGGGCTGATGCGCTGCGTCTTCCTGCGTCTCGCGGGGGCGAGGAAGCCTGCGCACCGGGGGGTGCCGTCTCACTCGCATTTACACCTCGTGAAACGGAGCGCGGCTGCACGCCGGGGGGTGCTGCCTCATTCGCATTTATGCCTCGTGAAACGGAGCGCGGCTGTACGTCAGCGTTTACGGCTCCGCTTGCACCTGCGCTGCGCGGAGCAGGGGATGGCTGCGAGTTCCGGTTTGCAGCCGCAATCCCACCGCGCGGGGCAGGGAAGGGCTGTGGGCTTACGGCTCTGTTCGTGCCTGTACGGCGCGGCGGCGTGCCAGAGCCTGCGTCCTCGCTCGCACTCGTGCTGCGCGGAGCCGGGGAAGACTGAATTGCGCCTTCATGCCGGCTTGCAGCCGGTGAAACGGGAACGGTTTGCCCCTCGTGTTCAGTTGCTTTGCTGCACGGCTCGGGGGCCGCGTCCGCTGGTTCTTGTTCGGCATTCGCCGCAGCGGCTGGCTGTGAAACTGGCGCTTCTGCCGCGCTTTCGGATTTTGCCGAAACGGTTTCTCCAACTGGGGATGTGTCCACGGCGCCTGCCGGAACGGCGTCTGAAACCGGGGAAGCGTCCACAGCGCCCGTCGGAACGGTTTCCGCAACCGGTACGGCGTTTGCAGCCTCCACGGGAATGGCTTCTTCAACCGGGGCGGCGTCCGCGGCCTGCTCCGAAACGTTTTCCATGGCAGCGTCCGCAGTCTCTGGTTTTGGCGGCTCCCCGCGGCTGCGCGCGCCGCCGTCGGAAAGATAAAACTTTTTCGGCAGTTCGCGGATCCCGGACTGCCGCAAGGACTCCCGGCTGATCCGCCGTTCAAGCGTCAAACGGCCATTTTGCGGTTCCAGCACTCCGACGAGCAGGTCGTTGGGTTCCGCCTCGCCATAACAACGCAGCAGGCGGGTCGGTTCACACGGCGGTCTGCAATATACGCGGAACCGGACGGCAGTCCCCTCGTCGCGCACTTCGGTTTCTCCATCCAGCAGCTTCCAGGTCTCCATAGATATGCCCCTTTCCGGCGCGCGGGGATTCCCCGCGCCTCCCTGATATTACAACGATACGCGGGATGCGCGGGAAATATGACCGTATTTTAAAAATAAGGCGGTAAAAATAGGCGGTCAGGGGCCGAAAAGCTGTTCGCCGATGGTGATGAACAGCCCGGCAAAGTCGCTCCCGAGCTGCTGGAACGGGTTGCCGTCGCTGCTGAGGGCTTCCTGCCGGTATTCTTCGGTGACCTGCGGCACGCGATCGGAGCGGATCGTGTTCACGGCGGCATAGCAGGTGGCGAGCAGCGCCAGCGCGAGCGCCGCGCCGGTCGAAATGATGAAATTTCGTTTGTTCAAAATGATTCTCCCCATGCCGCGCGAGGCGGCGATCTATCCGGATCGACCGTCCGGAAAAGCGGCCCGGGCGGCTCGTATGATTTCCAAAGGAATGGAACGGCCCGGCCCCAAACGGCGGGGCAAAAGCCGGATATTTCTGTATGTAAGCTGACGGCGGGGCCGCAGGGGCCTGCCATCAGCCGAAAGGTATCGAAAAGGTATTATGAAAAGCCGTTGCCGCGCCTCGCTGTCCAAGGGCGGCGGACGAAGGCGCCGGGGTCAGCCCTGCAAACCAAAGCTGACGGCCAGGGCTTCGTCAACGCTGCGCATCGCGTTTTCGTCCAGGCAGCCCATTTTTTCACGCAGTCTCTTTTTATCGATCGTTCGGATCTGCTCGGTCAATACGACCGAATCACGGGTCAGCCCGAACTGGGGCGCGCCGAGTTCAATATGGGTAGGCATCTTCGCCTTGTTCACCTGCGAGGTGATCGCGGCGGCGATCACGGTGGGGCTGTAGCGGTTCCCGACATTATTTTGGACAATAAGTACGGGACGCATGCCTCCCTGCTCGCTGCCGACGACCGGGCTGAGGTCGGCGTAGTAGATGTCTCCACGTTTGATGGTGTTATCCAATTTCATTCACACTCCGTCGGAATTCAGATTTACAGGGGATGGAAGACCCTTGTAAACCTATCTTCCCCACAAAGCCGGGGAATATAACCCCGGACTCCAAAAAACTGTAAGGCCGGGCGTTCTTTATTCGCCCATTTCAGTTTATGCGGCGGAGTGCGCCGCCGTTCCGGAGCGCCCGGAAGCAGGCGGATCCCGGAAGGCCGGTCAAAAAATTCAGTCGATATAAATGCGGGGGACGCGTTTGGAAACGGCGCACAGCACTTCATAGGAGATCGTGCCTGCCGCCGCCGCGACGGTATCCGCAGTGACGGCGCCTGGGCCGAACAGTACGGCTTCGTCGCCGTGATGTACCGAAACCCCTTCGGGCAGTTCCGCCATGCACATATCCATACAGATACGCCCGCGGATCGGGCAGACCTTACCGCCGATCACCGCAGCGGCCTGTCCGGAGCCGGTGCGGAGGTAGCCGTCGGCATAGCCTGCGGTGATGACGGCTACATTGCATTCACGCTCGGCAGTGAAGGTGCGGCCGTAGCTGATCGATTGGCCGGGATAAATGCGCCGCACCTGTGCGATCCGCGCTTTCACGGTCATGGCGGGGCGGATGTCGAGCCCGGTCTTCAGCGTGGGGTCGGGCTGGTAGCCATACAGGATGATCCCGGCGCGGACTAGGTCAAAATAAGGGTCGTCGTAGCAGGCGAGCCCGGCGCTGTTCGCGCAATGCTTCCAACGGGGGGGCAGCCCGGCCTGTTCCAGTCCCATGCATACCTTTTTAAAACGGGCAATCTGCGCGCGGGTGAAGGCTTCGCCGGAAGGCGTGTCGGCTTCCGGGAAGTGGGTAAAAATACCGGTGATCGACAGCCCCGGCAGGCGGCTGACCGCAAGCATGCTGCGCACCGCCTCCTCGGGGTCGTGCGAATCGAAGCCAATGCGGCTCATGCCGGTGTCCACGGCAAGGTGGCATTCGATAGTCCCGCCGTTGGCGGCCGCCCAGTCGGAGAATACGCGCGCGGCCTCCTCGTCATGCACGGTGGGGGTGATGCGGTATTCCATCATGGCTTCGGCGTCGTTTTCGTCCACATAGCCCAGGATCAGGATCGGCGTGCTGATGCCGTTTTGCCGCAGCTCGACCGCCTCGCCGACGGTCGCGACGCCGAAATAGGCGGGGCAATGGCGTTCCAGCCGCTTGACCACTTCCGCTGCGCCGTGGCCGTAGGCGTCGGCCTTCACTACGCACAGCATGGGGCGGCCCCCGATGTGGGCGCGGATCGCTTCATAGTTTTCTTCGATCGTCCGCAGGCTGATATCGGCCCAAATGCGGTGTCTGTTTTGCTCCATAGCACACTCTCTTATAAGTAGAATTTTATTCCGCGGGGGGCGCCGCGGACTCCGGCTGGGCCTCCGGCTGGGCCTCCGGCTCTGCCGGGGACTCGGGCGCTGCGGGCGCGCCTTCCTGATAATAGGAGAAGGTCAGCAGCAGGGCGCGGGAGCCGTCGGCGTAGACCTCGGCGCAGAGCGGGGCGAGGCTGCCGGAAGCAAGCCAAACCTGCCGGGTGATCGTGATTTCTTCGCCTTCGGCGATGCTCTCATAGCGCAGCGCGAGCGCGGGGACGCCGGAAACGGTCTCCGTCCAGACTTCGAGCGGTTCGCTCTCGCGCAGTTCACGCAGCAGCCAGTAAACGCAGTCCGCCGGGGTCACTCCGTATAACGCGGGCATGCCGTCGTCCAGTTCCACGCTGCCGTAACGCAGCAGGAAACTGTCTTCCCCGTCGATCGTGGCCTCGATGCCGGCGACCGATTCGGGGGCGGTCAGCGTCAAATGGTCGCTGCCCTCTCTATTATACGCATAATCGAGCTCATATTCCAGTGCTGAACCGCCAAAATCCGAAAAAATTTTCACGTGGGCGGAAAAGCCGGGGAGCCCGTCGAAATGTTCGCGGACGGTATCGGCTCCGGCCTCGGGGTCGGCGCATCCGCCAAGCAGCAGTAAAAGGGTAAGGGACAGGATGATTTTTTTCAAAAACGGCACCTCCTGCGGCGTTTGATGGGAAGCGGGGCTTCCTGCGGGTCAGGACCGGGCCGGATGGCGCCGACGGGAAAGGGCTGCGGTCATTGGACGGCTTCCTGAAGGGCGGACGGGAGACGTTCGAGCAGATCGGTCGGCGTCATGCCGTATTCACCCAGCTCCGCCGCGCAAAGGTCGCCCGCGCGGCTGTGAAGATAAGCGGCGGTGCAGACGGCTTCCGCAGGCGGGAGTCCCTGCCCGAGCAGGGACAGGATGCAGCCCGCGAGGACGTCGCCGCTGCCGCCTTTCGCCATGCCAGGGTTGCCCGCAAGGATGCGGAACGATCGGCCGTCGGGGGTGTGGACGGTTGAGTGCCAGCCCTTCAGCAGAACGATGGCTCCGGTCTCTTTTGCGAATGCGGCGGCAGCTTCCGGGGTCGGCTCCATGCCGGACAGTCGGGCGAATTCCCCCGCGTGCGGGGTGAGGACGACCGGCTGCGACGCATCCTTTAAAATATCTATATGCCCCGCAAGGGCGTTTATGCCATCGGCATCGATCACGGTGGGGCAGGCGGCATGACGGAGCAGGGTATGCGTCAGCAGCTTTGCATAAGGGGCCTGGCCCAGGCCGCAGCCGATCAGCAGGGCATCGGCGCGCCCGGCGCGGCTGGTCAGTTCCGGGGCGTCCGGATCATAGGGGACGACGACCGGTTCGTTCAGTTTGACCGCAAGGATCGGATAGATCGCGGCGGGGACGCACAGCGTTACGATGCCGCTGCCGGTGCGCACAGCGGCTTGTGCGGCGAACCAGGCGGCGCCAGTGTAGCCCTCCGCGCCGCAGACGGCGAGGACGCGCCCGTAATCATTTTTGTTGGTGTTATGGTTTCGGCGGGGAAGGCGTCCCCGGTACCAGCTGTGGTCAAGTTCGATCGTCATAAGCGAGGCCCCCATCGTTTGGTTTGATATTGGTTTCGGAAGGCGCGCCGCCGCAGCAAGCCGCGTCCCCGGACGGTTTTCCACAATGATTATAACATAGCCTGCGCCGGATTTCCACCGCTTGAAATGCCGATCGCGGTGTGCTACAATAAAACAATAACGATATGCAGAAGTGGGAGGTTGCAAGATGAACGCATTGACAGCCGCTCGCGGCGATGGTCAGGATGAGCACCGCGTCCGCTGCTGAAAGGAAGCCATACGCAAAAACGGCTTTAACCGCGCCGATCCCGCCCGCAGGCGAGAAAGGGATTCCAAAGGGACGAGCCCCTTTGGCGCTGTCCGCGCAGGACCGGAGTCCGGGGCAGCGCCCCGGCGGCACGAAAATTTTGAAATAGAAACCGAGAAAACCAGAGCATAAAAGAGGATGAGGGAGAACGGGAGAGTTTGCGACGGGGTAATCCAAAATATGAAAAAATGGTGTTGACATTGCGGTTTTGGTGTGGTTTAATAAATAAGGCTCATTTGAAGCCCTGAAATGTGCGATCAAAAATTGAAAATACATGGAGGAAGTAATCATGTCCACGTTTATGGCAAAAGCAGAAACGCTTGAACGCAAGTGGTATGTGCTCGACGCCGCAGGCAAACCCCTCGGCCGCACCGCCGCTGTCGCCGCTATGCTCCTGCGCGGCAAGCATAAGCCTGAGTTTACCCCACACGTTGACTGTGGCGATTTCGTCATCATCGTCAATGCGGACAAGGCTGTGCTGACCGGCAAGAAGCTGGAGCAGAAGTATTATCGCCACCACTCCGGCTGGGTCGGCGGTTTGAAGGAAGTGCAGTACAAGACCATGATGGCTGACAAGCCGGAAACGGCAATGCATCTCGCCGTGAAGGGCATGCTGCCGAAGAATTCGATCGGCCGCCAGTCCGCTACCCGTCTGAAGGTCTACCGCGGCCCCGACCATAAGAACGCCGCGCAGAAGCCCGAAATCTGGGATAAGTAAGGAGGAATTTTTATGTATACCCCTAAGAAAGCATATTTCTACGGCACCGGCAGAAGAAAGTCCTCTGTTGCCAGAGTTCGTCTCTTCCCCGGCGGTACCGGCGATATCAAGATCAACAACCGCACCATCGACAACTATTTCGGTCTCGACACCCTGAAGCTGATCGTCCGTCAGCCGCTGGAAGCGACTAACACCGCCGGTAAGTTCGATATCGAATGCACCGTTGCGGGCGGCGGCTTCACCGGCCAGGCCGGCGCGATCCGTCACGGCATCGCCCGCGCGCTGCTGCAGGCGAACTCGGAAGAGTATCGCCCCACCCTCAAGGCCGCTGGTTTCCTGACCCGCGACCCGAGAATGAAGGAAAGAAAGAAGTACGGTCTCAAAGCGGCTCGTCGCGCTCCGCAGTTCAGCAAGCGTTAATCGGCTGGCGGGAGCGTA
>CAJUGU010000048.1:0-2101 GCA_910586105.1 uncultured Eubacteriales bacterium
CGGCAGCTGCCGCTTTCCCGTACCGCTTCGCCCCGCCAACCGGACGGCGGGACGAAGCGGCGGCTGCGGGGGATTTTTTAGTACAATAATATACAGAAAACGATCCCCCATGCTCGGAGAAGCATGGGGGATCGCCGTTATTCAAACTTTCATATTCACGCCGGTGTCGCCGCGCTTGAGCCGGGGGAACGCCTCGGTCAACGAAAGCGGCTTTTCCCACTTATGTACCTGTAATGCGTTCATTTTCAACCCGTTATCCTCCAGGATCCGCGACAATTCCTTTTGAATGACCTGCGCGAACGGTACGACCGTCTTCGGGCAGGCGACCTGCATGTCGACATCTTCCCCCCGGCTGGTGAAAACGATATCGAACGGCCCCAATCCCGGAACGTCCAGATGCAGCAGAAACCGCAAAAGCCGGTCCTTTTCGTCCTCGGGATGGGCGTCCTGACCGGCGTTCGGGTCGACCCACAGCTCGGAAACCACCCGTTTCCCGTTCCATTCCATCGGGATCACCGCATGCTCAAGCGGCAGGTAAACGCTTTTATTCAGAAGAAGGTTTGAGATCAGCTGCCGGAAGATCTTTCGCGGCTCGCCGCCGCCCTTCCCCTTCATCGCCCAGTCGGCGGTTTTCGCGAGCTGCTCCGCGAAACGGCTGTTTTCCTCCGCGCGGGCGTAGTCGCTGTCCTTCACGAGCTGAAGCAGCTGGGACGTGTTCAGATGCCCCAGATAGGGGCGCAGCGTGTCATGCTCCGCCAGCTGGCGGAACGCCTGCAAAAGCCCCTCCTCGCTGCTGCCCTCGTAACGGGTTGCGAGGGGCTTGAAAATGGAGATCAGCGTATTCGGCAGGCGCATATCCGGGTGATGGTCGGCGAAATCGCTGAGGAACGGCAGCGCCTTGCCTTGCAGCAGCTTGAGCGCGCCCGAACGGTCGCCGATAGAAAAATGCTGCTCCAATTCCTGCGCGAAGCGTTCCAGTTCGCTGCCAGTCTCGCGGGGCGTGGCTTTGGCGAGCTGCACAAGGGTGCGCACCAGAGCGCGCTCAATGCGCGGGGCGGAGGTATGGTCGTTAAAGCGCCTCAGGAATTGTAAAATATCGGTTTTCGCCGCCCTGGACGGGCTTTGCGCGAACGCTTCCCGCAGCTGGCCGAACAGCTCGCCCGTAAACCGCGTACCGCCGGAGACCTGTTCCTTCACCAGCGCCGCGGTCTGGGCCTCGTCCTGCGGCAGCATTTTCAGCAGGTCGCCAAGCTCCTCCGGCATAGTGGTTTCCGCCCCCGGCTCAAAGCTGAGCAGCAGCTTGTTAAGCCCTTCGGCGAAGCTGGGCGTATCGGCCAGCTTTTGCAGGAACGCTTGAAAATTGCCGTCCTGACGGGGCGCGGCGTCCAGCACCGGCAGCTCGGAAAACTCCCCGGGAAGCTCGGGCAGCGTGGGCTGCGGCGTCAGCTCGGCGGCGGGCGGCTGCTGTCCGGCGACCGGCGTCTGAAGGGTGGGGCGCTGCTGCACGCCCTGCATGGCCTCCTGTATCGTTGCGCCTGCCTGCTGGATGGTCTGCGCGTTTTCCAGCTGCGCTGTCGAATCGGTCGAAGCCGCCGGGGCCTGCGGCTGTGTGGATTCCCCTTGCTGCGTGTTCTGTGTGCCTTGCAGGGCGGTCTGCGGGCCCTGCACACCCGGATTCCGAACGCCGGCTGGCGTTCCCAGTCCTGATGCCTGCATGACGGTCCCCCTCTCTCTTTCCGCTATGACTGCTGTCATCTGTATCTATGATATACCAAAACCTTCTGCTTTGCAAGAGCCTTTTTCACGCGGCGGAAGGGCAGAGGCAAACCGCCATGCGGCGCGCCGGGGAACGGCTCGAAACGCCTGAAAAGCCCGGCGTGAACCGGGCTTTTCAAAGGTATGGTCTGGAAGAGTACCAGAACGGTCGGAGTGGCCGGACGGCGGGCCTGTTGGCTTTGCGATGGAAGGACGGCCCGCGAAGTGAGAAGCGGCTGGCAAGCCGGGACGGGGAACGTCAGCGCACAGCCTTGCGGCGGATTGCCGTCCGGCTCAGAGAAAAAAGGTGAATGACGCTGGGGTGTTCAGCGGTAATCGTAACCGG
>CAJUGU010000048.1:2201-2528 GCA_910586105.1 uncultured Eubacteriales bacterium
ATTCCGTGCTGTAAATGACAACGGGATTTGCGAGGTGGGATGCAGCCATAGCCGCAAGCGCGAAGAACGCTAATACAATGCTCATCATTATGGAAAACCTCCAATTTTTAAGATGGTGGATGCTGGGTGAAGGGATGTTGTCCCGGTGGACGGGAGGAAGGGTCAGCGGTAATCGTAACCGGATTCCGTGCTGTAAATGACAACGGGATTTGCGAGGTGGGATGCAGCCATAGCCGCGAGCGCAAAGAACGCTAATACGATGCTCATATGAAAACCTCCAATTTAGGAAAGATGGTGGATGTTGAAAGGATGGGGGGACGCTGCCCC
>CAJUGU010000048.1:2628-25728 GCA_910586105.1 uncultured Eubacteriales bacterium
AGTGGCTGAACCGAGGGTTCAGCGGTAATCGTAACCGGATTCCGCGCCGGAAACGGCGACGGGATTCGCGAGGTGGGAAGCGGCCATAGCGGCCAGCGCAAAGAACGCTAATACGATGCTCATATGAAAACCTCCAATTTGGGAAAGATGGTGGATGTTGAAAGGATGGGGGGACGCTGCCCCAGTGGCTGAACCGAGGGTTCAGCGGTAATCGTAACCGGATTCCGCGCCGGAAACGACGACGGGATTCGCGAGGTGGGAAGCGGCCACAGCGGCCAGCGCAAAGACGGTTAAAACGATGCTCATCATACAGAAAACCTCCAATTTATAAAATACAGATGTTGTTGGGGAAGGGATGTTCGCCGGGAGTTTGCCTGCGTTGACATCGGTCGCGGCGGACGGTATCCATCCGCCTGAAAAATTTGGGATTCATGGGTATCGCCTGCCTTTTTTTGTATTCGAGAGGGTGTTTCGTTTTCCCTTTCGGTGATATTATTATCGCACGAAGGCTCGATTTTGTCTTTCGATTTTCGATGGAGTTGCGCCGGAAACCCAAAAAACTTATTTGCGGAGCAAAAGGGGCTTTTCGAGGCTTCCGCGCCCGGTTTTCCGACGGGAAAGGCGGCGCGGGAGCCTCACCGGGAAGGGCGCTCCGGCAGGCGCGCAGGCCGGACTTTTTATTTTCTGCTTTCGCCCTAAAAACGCGCCCCGCGCCTTCCGGCGGGCAAAGGGAAAGGCCGTTGGCAAGCTATGCCAACGGCCTTTTGCCGTCCCGATCGGGGGCGCTATTTTGCCGCCTTCGCAGGCGTTTGGGATTTGGCGGGAGCCGCCGCTTTGACCGGCTTGCGCGCGCCGCCCCGCTTGTTCCTCCGGCGGCGGATGAAGCCGATCAGCGCCAGCCCGGCAAGGCCTGCCGCAAGCAGCAGGGTCAGGCTGAGGTTGACCTCGCGGCCCACGCAGAAGACGGCTTCGTCCTCGCCGATCGAGAACACCAGATAACTGCCGTCCCGGATGCTGTCGGTCTTGCGCCAGCGCCCGCCCTCGGCGAGCCAGACGGCGTTGTCGTCCTCTTCCGCCAGCACGCGCAGCAGGTGCCCGCCGGTCGCGGCCCCGTTGCCATGCTCGATGACTGCGCGGAGCGGTTCGCCGGGCGCATCCGCGGGCGCGCCTTCCGCCGGGGAGAGCACGAGCGACGCCTGACGGTCAAACTTGCCCTCGGCAAGAAGCCGCGGCATGCCGTTGTCGTTCAGCTCGCTTTCCAGAACCGTGATGAAGGGGGAATACACCGCTTCGACCGTCTTATCCGCCCGCAGCGCGGTGAAGTCGTTGTCCGACCATTCCCCGAACTGCCCTTCGCGGGCGGGAGGCTCGGGGATCGCCGGGAGGTCTTCGCCGAACCCGGCGGACTCGACGGCGAGCACTTCGCCATCCACGAGGAAGGTGACGGTAAAGGTGCGGAAGGTATCGGGCAGCGCCGTTTCGGCAAGCAGCGCGTCGTATTCGACCGGTTCGGCCTTGCCCGCGTAGCTCACGCCGTCGACCGCGCCGAGCGGCCCGGCGACGAAGACGTTGCCGTACAGGTCGCCGTCCGCGTCGCCCGCGACGGCCCCGATGCATTCGCCGTCCGCGTCGATCTCGGCAAGCGCGCGGCACCCGCTGATATCCCCGCCAAGCCCGGCAATGCCGCCGACGTAGTCCTCGCCGGTCAGCAGGCACTTGGCCCAACTGTCGCGGATGATCGAGGAAGACGCGCCCGCGATGCCGCCGACGTAAGCGCCCGAGGTGCTTTCCACCGTGCCGTAGCCTTCGCAGGCGGAGACGCGGCCCAGATCCATACGGCCCACGATGCCGCCCGCATTGTTCTTCTTCGCGACGATCCCGCCCTCATTGCGGCAGGCGGTGACGACCGCGCGGGTCTGATAACGGAAGTCGAGCGAACGCCGCCCCGCGCTCATGATATCGTCCTCCGGGTCGAGGTCGTATTCGATCGCCATGGAACCGGCGATACCGCCGACGTTCAGGTCGCCTTCGATCGTGCCGTAATTGACGGCGTGGGCGGTGCGCCCCTGCGTGCCGCCATCTTCCGTGTCGGAAATATCCTCAAGATGTTCGCCGTCGCTGTCCCTGTCGAGCGCTTCGTTATAGCCGTCCATCAGCAGGTCGCCGATCACGCCGAGCTGGTCGTTGGCCGCGTCCGCCGTGCTGCGCAGCCGGTCGCCCGAGCTGCTCAGGTCGGAGCGCAGCCCCCCGACTTCGTCGGCGATCTCCTCGAGCGAGGAGAAGACCGAGTCGACGGTCGTCGTGTAATCGCTGCCCAGCGCCGGGAGCGAGAGCGTCGGCTCGTCGGCCAGTTCGCCGGTCAGGTCTTCCAGCCCGCGCGCCGCGCTGCTCATGCGGTCCATCGCGTCTTCCAGATCGGAGAACGCGCCGGACATGCGCCGCAGGGAACCGTCCATGTCGTCCGAAAAGCCTTGCAGGCTGTCGAACGCGTCGCCGACGCTGCCTGCCGCGCGGCGCAGGCCGTCCAGCGCGTCCGAAGCCGAGCCAAGCCCCTGCCGCAGCAGCGCAAGGCTTTGCGCGACGCGTTCCCGCAGGTCGGCAATGCCCGCGAGGATACCGTCGCCCGTGTCGGGAAGCCCGCCGCCGATACCCGGCAGCAGCCCCGTGATCCCGCTGACGATCTGGTCGATGGTGGCGGAAGCGTTCCGCAGGGCTTCCGCCAGCGCCGCGAGCGCATCGGGGAGCGTCCCCGTTTCCAGTTCGCCTTGCGCTTGCAGGTCCCGCAGCAGTTCCGCGAGCGTGTCGGGCGCAGCGCCCGCCTGCGTCAGCGACTGGCGGAGGCTTTCGGCGGCGGCTTCCAGCTCGGCCTGCGCTGCGGCGCGCGCCGCCGGGTCGCCTGCGCTGCGGCGGAGCGCCTGCACCGCGTCGCGGATGCGTTCGACCGCGTCCTGTGCATCGTCCAGCGCGCCGCCCATGCGGTCGAAGGCGTCGCGGGCGCTGTCCGCCGCGTCCTCGCCCCAGACGCTGGCGTCGTCCAGATCGTCAAAGAAGCGGCTGACCTGCCGGAAGGCGTCGCCAAGGCCGTCGCCCGAACCGCTCAGGTCGTCGAATACCGGCTCCAGACGGTCGAGCGTGCGGGTGACGCGGGCGCTCAGCTCGTTGACCGTATCCGACGTGCCGTCGACATAATCGGTCGTCCAACCGGCGATATCGTGCGCGCCCGAACGGACGGCCTCCAGCCGGTCGGCGAGTGCGTCGGCGTGGACGGAAAACAGGTCGCCGGTGGCGGAGGCTTCGCTGCCAAGCTGGCGGAGCAGGGCGCGCAGGGTGTCCAGCTCGCCGTCCAGCTTTTGCAGGGAATCCTCGTCGAATTGGAGCAGCAGATAGGGTTCGAGCTGTCCGGCGATCCCGGCAACGTCCTTGCGGCCCTGCACGAAGCCGTAATTGCGGCAGCTGTCGAGGAAGCCCGCCTGCCGCCCGACGATACCGCCGACGTTATAGCCGGTGTGCGGGTAGCCGACCGCGCCGTAATTGTCGCAGCTCTGCAAAATGCCGATGGAATAGCCCGCGATGCCGCCGGTGTCGGTGTGGGCGCTGAAGTTTTCGGTCGAATTCACGTCTTTCCAGTTCCAGTCTTCGAGGGAAAGGCTGACCTCGTCCTCGCGGGTATTCACCTGCGCCCGGTTCTCGCAGGAGACCGCCGCGCCGAGGTTTTGCCCCATGATGCCGCCGGTATAATGGGTCCCGTAAATGGCCCCCTGCACCGTGCAGGAAACGATCTCGCCCGTCCCTTCGTTGGTACCGGCGATGCCGCCGACGTTGGTTTTACCAGTGACCGTCCCGTTGAAGGCGCAGTTGGTAAGCGTCCCGCGGTTGCAGCCGACGATCCCGCCGACGGCGGTCGCGCTGCCGCCCGGGGCAACCTGCCCGGAAACGTTCAGGTCGCGGACCGCCGCGCCCTCCTGCACGTAGCGGAACAGCCCCTGCTGCGAACCGCTGTGGCTGAGCGAAAGCCCGGAGATGGTATGCCCGCCGCCCTCGAACACGCCGCCGAAGGTCGGGATGGGGGAGAAGTCGGCGCTGGTCAGGTCAATGTCGGCGGTCAGCACGACCGTCTTGCCCTGCGACCAGGTGTCGAGCGAGCAGTCGCGTGCGAAGGCGCTGAGCTGCGCGGGGGTCGCGATCTCGACCGTGCCGGCGTCTGCCGCGGAGGCGGGGAACAGGCCCGCCGTCAGCGCCGCCGCCAGCAGCAGCGCGCCGATGCGCTTTTTACATTTCATGGCCGTCCGCCTCCTTTCCGTCCTGCGGCACGCCGTCCGGTGGGAAGCCCTCCGGCAGCAGCCCGTAATCGCCCGCGGCCTCCATCGCGCCCACGTCGACGACCGCGCTGACCCGGCCCTGGATCGAGCCGTGGATTTCCGCGTTCACGACGCCCTGCACATAGCCGCGCACGTGGCCGTTGACGCGCAGCGCGCCCGTACCGGTCTGTACAAGGTCGGGTTTCCTGAGGGTGAACGCCGTGCGTTCAATGATGGTATCGCCCAGCAGCAGGATCTGGGGCAGTACGCTCATGACGAGCAGCATGGAAATGATCGTGCCGCGCCCGAGGCAGCTGCCGATGGAGGAGATCGCCGGGTTGGACGAAAGCTGGCCGATCAGCAGCCCCGCCGCAGTCAGGATGGTGCCCGAGGTGACAATGGTCGGGAACGCCTGATTGAGCGTTTCCACGATCGCTTCCTTGATGGGCATTTCCTTCTTGAGTTCCATGTACCGGTTGGAGATCACGATCGCGTAGTCGATGTTCGCGCCCATCTGGATCGAGCTGACGATCAGGTAGCTCAGGAAAAACAGGTTGGTGCTGGTGAGGTAGGGGAACGAGAAATTGATCCAGACGCTCGACTGGATCACCGCGATCAGCAGCACCGGCAGGCCCGCCGACTGGAAGGTGAACAGCAGCACGATGATAACGAACAGCGCCGACAGGACGCTGATCACGATGTTGTCGCGGCTGAACGAGGTCGCGAGGTCGTAGTCGCTGGTCGAGTCGCCGACCAGATAGCAGTGGTCGTAGTATTTTTCCGCGATGCGGTGGATCTCCTGCAAAAAATCAAAGGTTTCCTGGCTCTCTTCGGGGAGGTCCAGGCTGATCAGCAGGCGGGTGTAATGTTCGCCCTGGAGCTGAAGCTTGGCGTCGGTCAGCTGGTCGTACAGGTCGTTGATGTCGGCCTCCACGTCGGCGTCCAGCTCCACGTAGCCTTCCTCCTTTTTCTCGTAAAGGAACAGGAACATATCGATCAGCGGCACGTCGTAGTTGTCGATCGAACTGACGATGCGCCCGTATTCCTCCCGGTCGACCGCATAGGCCGAGTAGAGCAGCCGCGCCGCTTCCACGTCGACGTCGGTCAGCTCGGAGAACTGGCGGGGGGAAAGGCGGTCGGTCAGCACATAGCCGTCCAGAGCTTCAATGTTGGCAAGGCCCATGACATAGTCGATTTCCGGTTTCGATTCGAGCTCGCGGAGCAGGCGGCCTTCCTTTTCATAGTCGCCCACAGGGACGAGCAGCGCCATGATATTGGTCGAGCCGAAGGTGGAATCCACCTTCTTTTCGGCGATCTGCACCTCGTTCTGTTTGGCGGTGGTCAGCGTGCTTTCACCGTAGACATAGGGGCAACGGTTGGAGAAGTGGAAGCCCGCCGCCAGCAGGAACAGGAAGATCACCGGGAGGACGAACCGGGTTTTGAGCACGATCTTGCCCCAGCGGTCGATCTTCGGCACAAAGCTGCGGTGGTGGGTGCGGTCGATGCGCTTGGAAAACAGCATCAGCAGCCCGGGCATCAGCGTGAAGACCGAAAGCAGGCTGCACAGGATCGCCTTGACCAGTACCACGCCCATATCGCGCCCGATACCGAACTGCATGAACATCATGGCGACCATACCGGAAACGGTGGTCAGCGAGCTGGCCGAGATCTCGGGGATCGCCTTGGACAGGGCGAGGACGACCGCGTCATGCGCGTCGAGGTGTTCGCGTTCCTCGGTGTAACGGTGGCACAGGATGATGGCATAGTCAATCGCCAGCGCCAGCTGGAGCACCACGGCGACCGAGTCGGTGATGTATGAAATTTCGCCCATCAGGAAGTTGGTGCCCTTGTTGATGAGGGCGGCGGAGCCGAAGGTCATGAGCAGCACCGGGATCTCCATATAGGTTTTGGAGGTGAACAGCAGCACGCTGACAATGATTACGACCGCGACCAGCATAACGATGTTCATTTCGGAATCGAGCAGATCGGCTTCGGAATTGCCGACCGGGCTGGATATGTACAGGTCGTAGCCCGCGAGGCGCTCCTTGAGTTCGGCCATCGCGGTTTCGCAGATCTCGTCGCCCTCCTCGCCCTCAAAGGTCACGTCGAACAGCGCGGAGGCGAGCCGGTAGTGTTCGGCGATCGCCTCCGCGTCGGGCGGCTCATCGCCGCCCTCGTCGATGAAGGCGGCGGCGGAGATTCCGTCGATGCCTTCGAGTTCTTCGGCGAGCACGGCGGCGCGTTCGCGGGTGATGTTCGAGATCATGACCCGCGCGGTCGCGTAGGTCGTCACCTCATTTTCCATCAGCGTCAGCCCCTGCCGCGTTTCCGATTCGCCGGGCAGATACTGGGTGATATCGTCGCAGACCGATACCCAGCCCTGCGCGATTACGCAAAAGATCAGCATCCCGATAAATGCGAGGAATACGCCGTTGCGTTTGTCCACGATGAAGGTCGCCAGCTTGAGCATGAAGCTGCGGTCGTCCTTCTTTTCTTCCATCAAAACCATCTTCCTTTCATAAAGTTTACGCGCGCAGATTTGCAGCTTTATTTGCCCTGCGGGGTAGGTTGGGGGCGATCCGCTGGGGTAGGGTCAAGGATGTGTTCGCCGGGTTCCAGCACTGCTGAAACAGGGAAGCGGTCGCCGTCGGCGACTTTGACATATAGGAATCCGGCGGAGCCTTCCGCCTGATAGACCAGCGCGTCGCCATCTGCCTTGAAGCGTTGGACGGCGGGCGTGTCGAACCTTGTTTCATGCAGCAGCAGGGTATCCCCGTCAAGCTCCCACTCGCCGAAGCCGATGTAGCTGCTGAGGCCCCCTTCATAATAGGAGAAGACGTTGTCTTCCTCGACCCGGATCACAAAATCCCCGCCGAAACCTTCCTTTTCGTATTGATAAATCTTTCCGGCAACGTCGCTTTCCTGCACACTTTTCGAGCAGCCTGCCAGAAGCAGGGCGGCGGCAGCGGCGAGGGCGAGCGCGGTTTTCCATTGGCGACGCATGATGTTTCTCCTTTCGGTGTTTAATAAGTCTGCCGGGCGGCTGGCGAGGCTGTATCTCTGGCAGCGGCCATGCAGTGCCCGGCGCGGGCGGTCAGGTAAGGCTGCGCTCGGCGAGCGCTTCGGCGATCGAGAGCAGCAGCGGCTGGTTTTCCTGCAAATGCTGAACAGCTTCGCGCGCGCCGTCGGCAGGCAGGCCGAGGATGGCAAAGGCCGAGCCGGTCATCGTGCGCAGGGAATCGGCGAACGACAGGCGGCGTTCAGAACGGCAGTTTGCGAGCAGCGCCCGCATCACGCCATGGATTGCCAGCGCGCAGGAAAAAGCGCGGTCGCCTTCGACTGGAACATTGAGGTTTTCGGACAGCCAGCGCTCAAATTGCAGCGCGTGCTGTTCCGAGGTCGAAGGAAGGGTGAAACCCTCATAATACAGCTCGCAGATGTTGGCGTTGCGTTCCGCCGCCTGGAGCATCACCGCAAACATCATCGCGAGGCGTTCCGCCGGGCTTCCGGACGTGCCGAACCGGCTGACGATCAACGCGTCGCAGCGCTCGAAAACGTTGAGGAACAGCTGCTGGAAGATGTCTTCCTTGTTGTCAAAAAAATGATAAATGCTGCCGATCAGCAGCCCCGACCGCTCGACGATCTGACGGATGGTCGTTTTTTTATAGCCCTGTTCCAAAAAGATCGCTTTGGCGCAGTTTAAAATCCGTTGGCGGGCATCCTCCATACGGGGTGCGCCTCCCTTCTCTTAAACACGTTCAAATCATTATAGCACCATCGGGCGGCGGCTGTCAACCGGCGTTTTGTAAATTTTCCGGCCGGGGCAGAAGGCGGGGAAAGGCTCGGATAAGATGGGGGCGCAGCGGCGATGGAAAGGCGCTCCGCGCCGTGACGGAAGGGGTTGCCCCAAATCAGCTCCGTCTAACAGCGAAGGGTATCGTTACCCCCCTTCGCCGTAAGTCACAGCCAAAGGAACCGCTCGGCGGGAGGCTCGGTTGAAAGTCTGTGCTGGAGGCTGGGTTCGGCAGGGCGCTTCGCTGGGAGACGGCGCAGCCGCGCCGCGTTCCGCTGGCAACTCCCTCAGTCAGCCTGCGGCTGCCAGCTTCCTTGGAGAGGGAGCCTGTCAAACAGGACGCGCAAAGCGCGGTTGAAATGGCGCTCCGCGCCTCCCCTGTGACGCAGAAAAACAGCCCGGAGGGCGATTTGCCTTCCGGGCTGCAATTTTTATTGCCGATGATCGTTTTACGCCATCCCGCCCGCAGGCGGAAATGGGATTCCAAAGGGACAAGTCCCTTTGGCGCTCCCCGCGCAGGGGCGGGAGTCCAGAGGGCGGAGCCCTTTGGGGCTGGCGTTAATCGCCGTCCTTCTCGACCCGCGTGACCGCGATCGACAGCTCATCGAGCTGTTTGGCGTCGACCAGGTCCGGGCACTGCATCATCAGGTCGGACGCGTTCTGCACCTTCGGGAAGGCGATTACGTCGCGGATGGAGTCCAGCCCCGCCAACAGCATACAAAGCCGGTCAAGCCCGTAAGCCAGCCCGCCGTGCGGGGGCGCGCCATACGAGAAGGCCGTGATCAGATGGCCGAACTGTTCCTTCGCCTTCTCCTCGGTGAAGCCGAGGGCGCGGAACATCCGCGTTTGCAATTCCGGGTCGTGGATTCGGATTGAACCGCCGCCCAGTTCGCAGCCGTTCAGGATAATGTCGTAAGCCTTCGCACGGACCGAACGCGGGTCGGTGTCGAGTTTGTCGACATCCTCATCCATCGGGGCTGTGAACGGATGGTGTTTGGCGACCAGCCGGTCTTCTTCTTCGCTGTATTCAAACTGCGGGAACTCCGTGACCCACAGCAGTTTGAAGTCGTCCTTCTTCGCCAGCCCCAGACGCTTCGCCAGCTCGCAGCGCAGCGCGCCCAGCGAAACCAACGCCGTTTCGGTATCCGTGTCGGCAACGACCAGCAGCAGGTCGTTCGGCTGCGCCTCCGCGCGCGTCTTGATCGCGTCCAGCTCTTCCGGTTTCAGGAACTTCGCGAACGACGAGGTCATAGCGCCGTCCGCCGCCAGTTTGAGCCATGCCAGCCCCTTTGCGCGGTACGTCTTGACGAAGTCGGCGAGCTTGTCGATCTCCTTGCGCGGGAATTTGTCGGCGTAGCCGTTGATATTGATCAAACGGACGGTACCGCCGCCCTCGACCGCATTCTTGAAAACAGCAAAGTCACAGCCCTTTGCGATATCGGAAATATCCCTGATCTCAAAGCCGAACCGGAGGTCGGGCTTGTCCGAACCAAACCGGTCCATCGCCTCCGCATACGGCAGGCGCGGCAGCGGGAGCTGGATATCGATATCCAGCACTTCCTTGAATACGCGCTGGAGGAACCCTTCGTTGACGGCGATCACGTCGTCCTCCTCCACAAACGACATTTCCAGGTCGATCTGGGTGAATTCGGGCTGACGGTCGGCGCGCAGGTCTTCGTCTCGGAAACAGCGGGTGATCTGGATATAACGGTCCATGCCCGCCAGCATCAGCAGCTGCTTGTACTGCTGGGGCGACTGCGGCAGCGCATAGAACTTGCCCGGATGCACACGGGAAGGCACCAGATAATCCCGCGCGCCTTCCGGGGTGGATTTCGTGAGCATGGGCGTTTCGATCTCCAGGAACCCCTGCTCGTCAAAATAATTCCGCGCGATCTGCGTGACGCGGTGGCGCAGCATCATATTGCGCTGCATGACCGGGCGGCGCAGGTCGAGGTAACGGTATTTCAGGCGGATCTGGTCGCCCGCTTCCTTGTTGTCGTCGATCTCGAAGGGGGTCGTCTCCGCCTTCGACAGGATGCGCAGCTCGGACGCGATCACTTCGACCTCGCCGGTCGGCATCTTGCTGTTGACCGCGGCCGGGTCGCGCGCGACAAGCTGCCCGCGCACCGCAACGACAAACTCGGTGCGGCAGGTGAAAGCCACGTCGAACAGTTCGGCGTTGACGCTCTTATCAAAGGTGCATTGAATGATCCCGGCGCGGTCGCGCACGAGCAGGAACAGCACGCCGCCCTTATCGCGTACGCGGTCGACCCAGCCGTTGACAACGACTTCGCGCCCCACGTCGGACGCGCGCAGCGCGCCGCACAGATCGGTGCGCTTCATGCCGGATAGATTGGTATTCATGGTGGTTCAGTCCTTTTTCAGCAATTCTGATATAAGTTTAGCACAAAACGGAGTTTTTTCAAGGGTTTCCGCGAAAAAAGGGGAAATCATTCGCGGCGGATTTTAATGGACGCCTCGGCGCGGTCCTCCGCCTCGAGCGCGGGCCGGATGCCGTCGGCATAGACGGCGATTGTCAGCGCAAAGCCGAGCATCGCGACGAGCGCCGCCCCGACGACCAGCGGTTCCAGCAGAAGGGCGGTAAAAACGACCATCCCCAGCAGTCCCATCAGGCCGACCAGACAGCAAAGGATACATTTTGTGCAGTTCCAGATAAAATGTTTCGGTGACATGGGAGAGCTCCTTTCCAGGCGCGGCGGCAGGACGGCCGCCCTCAGCCTTCGACGATGACTTTGCCTCTGGCACGCTCGGCAAGCCCCGCCTGGATCCGCGAAACAGCCGCCGCAAAATCGCCAGTCGTCTGTTCGCCGGTCGCAAGTTCCTTGAGCGTGACGGTATGGTTCGCAATCTCGTCTTCGCCCATGAATACGACGTAAGGGATCGCAAGCTTGTCCGCATAGGAGATCTTCGCCTTGAACTTTTTCTTTTCGCAATGCAGCTGGGTGCGGATACCCTCGGCGCGCAGCCGGGTCGCAAGCGCGATAGCCGCGCCCATGTCGTCGGTCATGGGCAGAATCAGCGCGTCGGCTGGCGACGCGGGCGGGTTTTCGCTGAGCAGGTTTTTGTCCTGAAGCACATAGAACAGGCGGGTCAGGCCGATGGAAATGCCCACGCCGGGCAATTTTTTATCGGTATAATATTCCGCGAGGTTGTCATAGCGCCCGCCCGAGCATACCGAACCGATCTCGGGATGGTCCAGCAGGGTGGTTTCGTACACCGTGCCGGTGTAATAATCCAGCCCGCGCGCGATGGTCAGGTCGATCTCGAAATGATCCGCCGGTACGCCGAACGCCGTCATATAGCCCGCGACGGTCGCCAGCTCGGAGATCCCCGCGTCAAGGGTCTCGTTTTTGCCCTTGTAGCGTTCCAACGCCTGCAAAATGCCATCCGTACCGCCGCCAAGGGTGATGAACCGAAGGATCTCATCCGCCTGCGCGGCGTCGACGCCTTCTTCTAACAGGATATCGCGCACGGCGTCCGCGCCGATCTTGTCGAGCTTATCAATGGTGCGCATCACGTCGGACGCGCGGCCGGTCAAGCCCAACATTTCAAAAAAGCCGTTGAGCACTTTCCGGTTGTTGATGCGGATCTTGAACCGTTCGAGCCCCAGCTCGGAAAAGGTCTTATAAATGATCGAGGGGATCTCGGCTTCGTTCATGATATCGAGCGCGCCGTCGCCGATCACGTCGATATCCGCCTGATAAAATTCGCGGAAACGGCCCCGCTGCGCGCGTTCCCCACGATAGACCTTGCCGATTTGGAACCGGCGGAAGGGGAAGGTCAGCGCGCCGTAATTCAGCGCGACGTATTTGGCGAGCGGTACGGTCAGGTCGAACCGCATCGCGAGGTCGCTGTCGCCTTTTTGGAAGCGATAGATCTGCTTTTCGGTTTCGCCGCCGCCCTTAGCGAGCAGGACTTCGCTGGCCTCTAAAATCGGGGTGTCGAGCGGATAAAACCCGTACAGCGCGTAAGTCTCGCGCAGTACCTGGGCAATCTTTTCAAACTGTGCCTGCCGGGCGGGCAGCAATTCCATAAAGCCGGACAACGTCCGGGGTTTCATCTTCTGCATAATGTACTCCTATCGGAAATCAAATCGCATTGTCAAAGGGTGCAGCCGGTATGTTTGGCGGCTGCGTTTTTATCATAAATTTTCAAATTGTCAGGAACGTTGCGGTGTGTTGCCGATTCGCGGCAAAACGGTTCCCCGTTGGAAATCCCCCGTCCCGCCCGCGGGCGTGATGAAGTTTTTCGTCAATTTTTTTCAAAAAAATTGCGGGGTCGAGGGGCAGCGCCCCCGGCGTCCGCCGCAGCGGGCGAAATCCCCCGGCAGCCCGGAGCTCCGCACAGCGAAAAAACCGCGGCTGCGGCAGAGCGGATCCGTCCCCCGTGCGCCAGACGCGGCGCGCGCCGCACTCAGGCCGTGCGTAAGGACGGATCCGCGAAGGCGCGCAGCGCGGAGGCTCTCGCTTCCGGGAACGTTAAATGCGGTTTTTCGGGTTCACGATGTTGCGCCAGTCCAGATCGCCCCGGTCAAGGCCAAGGATCAGCATTTCCGCCGTCGCCGAATTGGTCGCGATCGGGATGTTGTGCATGTCGCAAAGCCGCGCAAGCGCATGCACGTCCGGCTCGTACTGGCTGTTCGACATCGGGTCGCGGAAAAACAGGACCAGGTCGATCTCATTGTAAGCAACGCGCGCGGAGATCTGTTCCTCCCCGCCCTGCATCCCGGCAAGGTACTTTTCAATCTTCAGCCCGGTTGCCTCGGCAACATGCTTGCCCGTGGTGCCCGTGGCACAAATGTTGTGTTTCGCGAGGATGCCGCAGTAGGCCATGCAAAACTGAACCATGAGTTCTTTTTTCCTGTCGTGTGCGATCAAAGCAATATTCATAGTTGGCATTCCCTTTCATAAATATATGCAGGAAAGGCGATCGCCTTTCCAAACGGAGGCAGGGACGGGACAAGCGCGGCGCTTCCAGATATCCCCGCGCAAACGAACGCGGCCTCCCGCGAGATCTCGGCCCCTGCCGTTCATGTCTTTTTTTCGCGCTCTACCAGCGCATGGCCGGGAGCCATTCGCCCTCCAGCCGCCGCGCAATGTTGCGGCAGGCCAACGCCGCCCCCGTCTTTTTCAGGTGCAGCAGGCTTTTGCCATTGTTGGAACAGGCGATCACGTCCTCGTCCTCCGGCACGATGCCCAGCAGCGGGAGCCCCGCCTGATCCATCGCATCGTCAATGTTGCTGGCAAGCCCGTGACGGATCAGATTGACGCGTACACGGTTCACAACCAGCCGCACCTGCTTTACGCCGCCTTCTTCCAAATAACGCGCCGTGCGCTCGGCGCCCCGGATGCACGCAGGCTCCGGCGTGGTCACGATGATGCTCTCGGTCGAAATCGCAGAATATAACGAGAGCTCGCCCGGCAGGCCCGCCGGGCCGTCCCACAGGATATAATCATAGCCGTCTTCCTCCGCGGCGGCGCGCAGCTCGCGCAGCTGCTTGACCCGCAGGAAGGGGACGTCCGCAGGCGCAGTCAGCAAAGACAGCTTGCTGTTGAGCGGATGCACCGCAGCCGCGCGCCGCAGCGGCACGACGCCCGAAGCAACATCGGCAAAGGAAAAAACAAGCCGGTCGCTCATGCCCATCGTGAGATCCAGATTGCGCATCCCGCAGTCGCCGTCGACCGCAAGCACGCGCCGGCCCAGCTCGGCGAGAGCCATGGAAAGGCTGGCGGTCAGCGAGGTCTTGCCCGTTCCGCCTTTGCCGGACGCTATTAAAATGATTTTCACAGTTATGCCTCCGACCCTACCATACTCTTATTTAACAGTATAAACCAATTTCCTACCCGTTACAAGTGGTTTATGTCATAATTTTCTAAAAAGTTAACAATTTCCTGTCCGGGAATTGTTAGCTACGCCCAATTTGTCCGTATTTTGGTAAAAATTTCTCGAAAAAAGGGACAAGCGTCTTCCCTGTAAGCTCCGCCTTCCGCGTAACCTCCGCCTTCCGCCGTTTGGCGGGAAGGGCGCCGGAAGGCAGATCCGGCTATTTCTATTTTAACACACAAACCGGTTTTCTACAACTCGTTTTTGCGGGTTTCCCGCCGCAATACTGCGGCAGTCATTTTGACGTTGACAAACCGCCTGTTTTCATTCGAAAAAAGACCAGCCCGGGAGGGCTGGCTTTTTACGTTCCATATGAAATATCACATGCAGCATGGATGCAATTCACAGCGCCATACGCCGCGCCGCAGGGGACGCGCTCACAGGAAGGTAAACGGTTTCAAGCCGTAAACGGTCGCGGCGCCGCAGCCCTTGAACGTCAGCTTGCGCGCAGGCTCCGCAGGGTACCAACGCGTACTCAAAACGGTTTCGCCCCCGTTGACAAAGACTTCGACCGTGCTGGCATCCCAGAAGATGCGCAGCGTATCCGACGCGGCGACCGGCGCGCGGCGTGTCTGACGGCCATGACCGCCTTCGGCGATCTCCAACGTCAGCAGGCCGTCCTGCAGGCGCAGCGCCAATCCGCCGAGGTCGACCTCCCGCACGTTCCCGCCTTCCACAACGATTTCCGCCATGGCCCCGATCTCTGCCGTGGCCGTCCCGTCGAACCGGTATTCCTGCGCGCCTTTGCGGAGCGCTTCCAACTCGCGCGCGGGACGCTGCGCCAATGTTTTCCCGCGGCGTTCCAGCTCGCGCGGGATCGTCAGGCAATGCTGCCAGCCGCGTTCCGCGGTCGGGTTGGTATAATCGGCGTCGGGCATCCCCTGCCAACCGATCAGCAGGCGGCGCGTCCCATCCGAAAAGGTCTGCGGCGCATAAAAATCGAAGCCATAGTCGAACGGTACGAACGCCCCCAGCCGTGCGCCGCCCCGGAAATCGCCTTCCAAAGGGAAGTATCCGCACGCATACACATTCTCGAAGCCCGGCCCATGTCCGGGCGCGCCCTGCGGCGAGACGAGCAGGAACCATTGCCCGTCCAGCTCGAACAGGTCGGGGCATTCCCACATATAGCCGTAAGGCTCCTGCGTGCGCAGGGTGTTGATATGCCGCCAGTTCAGCCGGTCGTCCGACTCGAACACCAGCACGACGCCTTCGTCTTCCAGCGTCCGGGCGCCCTGTACCATATAATAACGGCCGTCCTGTTTCCAGACCTTGGGGTCGCGCACGTGGCAGGTCAGCCCCGCCGGGTAACCGGCGTTTTCCAGCAGCAGCCGCTTCCAGCCCAACGACACCCCGTCGGGCGACCAGGCGAGGACGGTGTTATGCCCGCGCCCGGTGCGGATATAATCGTAATCGCCCGCGTGTTTGATGTTGCCGGTATAATAAAGGTATAACCCGTCCTCCTCGCAGAGGGCCGAACCGGAGTATGCGCCATGCACGTCAAACGGCTGGTCGCTGTACAGCATCACCGGGCAGCGTTCCCACCGCAGCAGGTCGCGCGATTTGAAATGCCCCCAGAATTTCACGCCGCCCTCGGGCGAAAAGGGCGAGTATTGATAAAATACGTGGTATTCCCCACGGAAGAAGCACAGCCCGTTCGGGTCATTCAGCCAGCCCACCGGCGGCGAGAGATGGTAGCCGGGACGCCAGGGATCCGGCGGCTGCGCCGCGCCTGCGGCTTCTGCCAGTGCGGTCAGCTTTTTCAGGTCTTTTTGCAGTGCGTTCATGGAAAAGCCTCCTACGGTGATTTTGGTGATTGGATGAACATGCAGGCGCGCCCGGCAGCAGTTTCCTGCCGCCGGGCGGCTGCGTTTATTTTTGGATGGAAATGAGCGGGTCGAGCGTGCGCACCTGCGCGCCGGACTTGGCGGCGACCGATGCATAATCGTCGGTGTTGGTGACGATGACCGGGGTCACGGTGCGGTAGCCTGCCGCCTGGATGGCGGGGATGTCGAAGGACAGCAGCTTCTGGCCGGCCTTTACGCGTTCGCCCTCCTTGACGTGGGGCGTGTAATGCTTGCCGTTCAGGTTGACTGTATCAATGCCGACATGGACAAGGATCTCAACGCCGTTATCGCCCTGCATACCGACCGCGTGCCCCATGAGTACGGTCACTTCGCCGTCGAACGGGGCGGATACCAGCCCTTCGGACGGCTCGATCGCGCAGCCCTTGCCGAGCAGCTCGGCGGCGAAGGTCTCGTCGCCGGTCTCCTGAAGGGTCACGGCCTTGCCGGTCAGCGGGGAACGCACCTCGGGCGCCTGCGTGGCTGCGGGGGCCTGCGCGGGGACGGCGGGAGCCTTGGGCGCTTCCGGGGCGGGCGCGGCCGGGATAGCCTTGGGCGCGTCCTGATAGCCGAACAGCCAGGTCAGCGCGAACGAGCTTCCGGCCGCGATGACGAACATCAGCAGGTACTTGACCGGGTCGTTGAGGCAGAGCAGCAGGCCGAAGATGCCGGTCACGCCGGTGCCGCTTGCGCCAAGGCTGGTGATCGAGGCGAACATCGCGCCGATACCGCCGCCGATGCAGGCGCAGATGAAGGGCTTAAAGAAGCGCATGTTCACGCCGAAGATCGCGGGCTCGGTGATGCCCATGAACGCCGAGAGGGAGGAGGGCAGCGCCATGCTCTTGAGCTTGGCGTCGCGGGTCTTGAGTGCAACGGCGAGCGCCGCCGCGCCCTGCGCGATATTGGCCGCCGATGCGAGCGGGAGCCAGTAGGTCACGCCGAACTGGCTGATCTGCCCCAGATCGATGATGGAATACATATGATGGATCCCTGAAATGACGGTTGGCGCGTACAGCGCGCCCATAATCAGCGAGCCGATGCCGAAGGGGATGGAGATCAGCGCCTGGATGCCGTTGATGATCGAGCTTTCGATGGTGTTGAAGACGGGGCCGATCACGGTCATGGTGACGAAGCCGGTTGCAAAGACGGAAACCAGCGGGGTGACGAACAGGTCGAGCATCGCGGGGACGCGTTTATGCAGTGCTTTTTCGATGGCGCACATCACGAACACAGCGATGATGACCGAAAGGACGTGGCCCTGATAACCGACAAAGGGGACTTCCCACAGGCCGAATACGCTGAGGTACTGCTCGACGCCGCCGGTCATGGTCCATGCGTTCTGCAGGTTGGGGTGTACCATAATCATACCGATAACGCCGCCGAGGAACGGGTTGCCGCCGAAGACCTTCGCCGCCGAAAAGCCGATGAGCACCGGCAGGAACACGTAGGCGGTGTTCGAGAACAGGTTCGCGAGCACAAACAGGGCGTTGTCAGTGGACAGATTCAAATAACCGCTGCCGATGAGGAAATTCAGCGATTCCATGATCCCCATCAGGAAGCCCGACGCGACGATCGCGGGGATGATCGGGACGAAGATGTCGCCAAGCGTTTTGATGAACCGCTGGAAGGGGTTGGCCTTCGAGGCGGCGGCCTGCTTGACCTCTTCCTTGCTTGCCGCCGATACCCCGGCCTGCGCGATGAATTCGTCATAGACCTTGTTCACCGTGCCAGTGCCGATGATGAGCTGGAGCTGGCCGGACGCTTCAAATACGCCCTTGACGCCGTCGACTTCTTCCAGCGCGGCCTTGCTGCATTTGGCGTTGTCCGCGATCACCAGCCGCAGGCGCGTGGCGCAGTGGGCTGCGGAAACGAGGTTTTCCTTCCCGCCGATCTTCTCGAGGATGTCAGCGGCAGTTTGCGTGTAGTTCATGCTGTTCCCTCCGTTTACAAATGGATGTGAAAATGTCCGTGAAACCGATATGGAATCGATTTCTTTTATGTTTCATATTATAGACCACGGGCGGCGATTTTGGAAGTGGGATACCGCACAAAATTTTACCGATTTTTGCAGCAATCTGCACAAAAAAGAGACGGACGCGCCCCGCCGCCCGTGTTCGGGAGGCGGCAGACGCATTCGTCTCTATGCGGTACCGGTTTCAGTTGTTGGGCCGGGCGCCGGGATCCCCGGCGGGCGGCAGCGTCGAATCCTGACGGATCAGCTCGTAGCCCAGCATGATCTGCTTTTTCATGTCGACGCCGCTTTCCAGGATCTGGCACAGGATGGACGCGGCTTCGATGCCGCTGGTCTTGTAAAACAGGTGGGTGGTCGTGAGCCGGGGGGACACGATCTCGGTCATGCGGGAGTGGCCGACGCCGACGATTTCGACGTCGGCCGGGATCCGTTTGCCCGCGCCCTTGAGGTATTGCATCGCGCCGATCGCGATGGTGTCGGTGGCGCAGAACAGCGCGTCGATCTCGGGCGCCTGGGAAAACAAGGCGCCCGCGGCTTCGCAGCCGGATTCGATCGAAAAGGAGCAGGTTGCCATCCGGCTCTCGGGGACGGGGATCCCGCACAGTTTGCAGCCTTCGAGGAAGCCGGCCAGGCGTTCGCTGCCGACCGCCCGGTCCTTGCGGGTGACGCCGAGGAAGCCGGGGCATTTCCGCCCGGAGGCGAGAAGCACCTGGGTCAGGTCGCGCGCGGCGGCGCGGTCGTTATGGTAGACGCAGGAAAGGTAATCCGCCCGCTGGCCGACCATCACGACCGGGATGTTCATAGTGGCGATGATATCCCGATGGTCGGGAGTCAGCAGGGTGGCGCTGAACAGCACGCCGTCGACCTGGTCGTTCTTGAACAGCTCCAGATAGGCAAGCTCCTGCTCGATGTTGTTTTCGGTGTTGGCCAGCAGCATCCGGTAGCCCTGCCGGGTGAGCACTTCGGAGATCCCGGCGGCGACGCGGCTGATCGATTCGGAATTGATCTTTGGCAGGATCACGCCAATCACGCCCGTCTTGCCGGTGCGCAGCACCTGCGCGTTCCGGGAGGGCGTGTAGCCGGTCTCTGCAATGACTTCACGGATGCGGGCCTTTTTTTCTTCGCTCACATACCCATGGTTGAGGTAGCGGGATACACAGGCTTTGGACACGCCTGCACGCTGGGCAATTTCAGCGATCGTCACGGTGCAAACACCTCCTTCCGGTCAGACAACCTGAGTTTGTTTTATTGTACCAGATTCGAGAATGAAAGACAATGGACAAATGTCACAGGTTTGCGATTTTGCCGCCCGGAAAATTTGCGGCTCCCCGCGCCTGCTTTGCCAGGCCATCCGGCCGGAGCCGGAGGCGTGCGGCGCGCCGGGACGCGGAAGCGAACCGATACGATGTGGAAGCGGGCCGCCACGACGCGGAAGCGTACCGCTGCGCCGTGCAGCCAGACCGCCGCCGTAAGCGCACGCGACCGCCCGGCGATCTGTCCGTTTCCTGCGGCTCGAAGCCGGGAACCCCACCGGCAGGGACGGCCTGACCGCCTGAAAAAGGGGGGCGGCGTAATGCAGTTTTGCACATAATCCCACCACTTTTGCATCGGATGCGTTTTCCCTCGAAAAATGTGCTATGATAAAGGACGCACGAAAAAAGGGGGATCTGAGCGTGAGAGAGCTGCATAAATTTATGATCGAGCGGGCGATTTACCCCGCGATGGAATGCCTGCGCGGCAACCGCATCCGGGCGAAGACGGAAATGCTGCGCGCCGGGGAACGCCTTCCGGACGAAGCCCTTCGGCGGCTGCGGGCGGCGCGTCTGGCCGCTTTGTTGGAGCACTGTGCGGCGCACGTCCCGGCGTACCGCGCGCTGGGGTGGGACGCTGCGGAGATCCGGCGCGACCCGTTCGCGTTCCTGACGCGGGTACCGGCGTTGCGGAAGGCGGGCTTCCAGGCGGCGCCGGAGGCATACCTTTCCGACACTGTGGACAAGGCGGGGCTGATCGCCAACCGGACGGGCGGCTCGACCGGCGAACCGGTGCATTTTTATATGACGCGCGGGCAGGTGGAAGCGTATGAGGCGGCGCGCTGGCGCGGGCTGTCCTGGTATGGGATCACGCCGGGGAGCCGGTGCGTGATGCTCTGGGGAAGCCCGATCGAGCTGTCGCAGAACGCACAGCGGAAATACCGGCTGTTTGAGCGGCTGCTGAAAAACCGCCGGATCCTGTCGGCCTATCAGCTGTCTGCGGCGACGGTCCGCGAAAAGGCTGCGGAGATCGACCGATGCAGGCCGGAATACCTTTACGGGTATTCCTCGGCGCTGCTGCTGTTCGCGGAAGTGCTGCTCGACGCCGGGATCGCGCTGAAAACGCCGCTGAAGGCGGTCGTCTCGACGGCGGAGACCCTGACTGGGACGCAAAAGGAGACGCTGGAAGCGGCCTTCCGCTGCCCGGTCGCGAACGAATACGGCGCGCGCGACGCGGGGATCCTGGCGTACAGCTGCCCGGAGGGGCGGTTACATATCGCCGCTGAAAACGCCGTCCTTGAGGTGCTTGACCCCATGACCCACGCGCCGCTGCCGGAAGGCTGCGCCGGGGTGCTCGCCGTGACCGACCTGAGCAACGATGCACAGCCGCGGCTGCGGTATCTGCTGGGCGATTTTGGCGCGTTATCGGCGGAGCGCTGCGCCTGCGGGCGGACGCTGCCGCTGCTCGGCCTGCTCGAAGGGCGGGAGGACGCGATGCTGGTCGGCGCGGGCGGCGTGCTTGTGCATGGCAATGCCATCGGGCAGTTGATCCGGCGGTATGACGGCGTGCGGCAGTTCCGGTTTATCCAGCATGCGCCGGAGCGCGCGACCCTGCTGCTGGCGCTGGCTGCGCCCGGGGCGGCTCCGACGATGCAGATCGTCAGCGAAGTGCAGGCGCTGTTCCCGGGCGCGGAGATCCGGCTGAAGGTCGTGGGACAGATCCCGCCGGCGGCGTCCGGGAAAATGCGGTATGCGATCCGGGAATTCCCGCTCAAGCGGTAAAGCCTGCTCCCGGATTCATACGGCGCGGGAAATAAAAAAGCAGGCAGGCGATCGGATCGCCTGCCTGTTTTCGATCCGTACAAGGATCGAGGCTTAAAAAGGATTATGAAAAGATGGTTTAGGAATAAGGATCGGGGATCACTTGCCGAGCAGCTCGCGCTCAATGCGCTCGCGCGCTTCGGGGGCCTGCTTCGCCATCTTCTCCGGGAAACCGAAGTAAGAGACGCAGGCGATGCTGTCGCCGCCGACCTTGGGGGCGTCCGGCTTGAGCTGGCGGTTTGCAAAGTCCATCTCGCGGAGGGTCTCGAAGATGCCGTCGAAATCGACCTCGCCTTCACCCATCGCGGTGTGCTGGTGAATGGTCACGTCGGCGCGGCCGCGGGCATTCAGCCAGGGCGGATTCAGGATGTAACGGCAGTCCTTGGTCTGGTTGTAGGTGTCCGCGAACAGCACGTGGGTCAGCTCGTCGCCGGCATACTTGAGCATATGGCGCACGTCGCCCTTGCCCTGATCGTAGAAGAAGCCGTGGGACGCCGAGTAAACGTAGCCCAGGTTCTTGGAGCGGAAGGACTTGACCAGGTCGCAGGCTTCGTCGTTCAGCTCGCAGAAGTCGTAGGGATGGGACTGCACTTCCACGCGCAGGCCTTCGCGCTCAATGATGGGGAGAAGCTCTTCCATCGATTTGAACCACATGCCGTTGCAGATCTCCTGCTGGTTGGGGTCGCCGGAGAACTCGGTGTTGATGACCGGCACGCCCATGTTGACGGCGATCTCGATGATACGCTTCCAGTTCGCGACGGCGTGCTGGCGCTGCTCTTCGGTCGGGCCGGACCAGCGGTATACGACGATGAAGGAGGAGATCTCGACGCCGGTCTCCTTCAGGGCCTGACGGTATTCCGCCTCGGCTTCTTTGGAGAAGAGCGGGTGCTTGTAAAACGGGTTGATGCGCGGATGCGGGGACTGTTCGATGTACTTGTAGCCCCAGTCGGCTACCTGGTGAACCATGTCGTTGATGGACATCTGCTTGGCCAATACGTCAACATCAAATGCGATTTTCATGTGGATTCCCTCCGTTTTCGTTATTTTATCGGGGCGTTACCGCCCCTTTTGTTGTGAATATTATAGCACGCGGAGCGGGCTGCGCCAATAAGACTTCCTGCGCAAAAGCTGCGATTTCCTGCTGTTTGCGCTTGCGCGCCCGGGGCTTGTTGTGTTATGATAAGAATAAGGAAGTCTGTCCGGGCGGTTGCCGGGGACGGGCAGAAGGGAGGGCCGGTTTATGGAGATCCCGGAAGAGGGGGTATTGAAGACCTCGCAGCGATATTTTTTCACGCCGTCGGCGCTTGCGAGCGAATTGTTTTATTTCCCGACGCGGACCGGGCACTATTTTTGCGACCGGCGCTATGCGTTCAGCCATCATGCGGAAACGGCGCAGCTTGCCAGCCACCGGCTGAGCTTCATGCTGATCGCGATCCGGGAGGGGGCGATGCGTTTCACGCTGGAGGGCGAACAACTGACGGCGGTCAAGGGGCAGGCTGTGCTTTTCGACTGCCGCCAGCCGCACGAATACTCCTCGGGCGACGGCACGGAATTCAACTGGCTGCTGTTTAACGGTCTGAACGCGGAAGCCTTTTGCAAGCGGATCCGGCAGAGCAAGGGGGGGCGGCGTGCGTTTGCGCCTGCGGATTTCAACGCGGTCGTGCGGGGGATCGACGAGCTGGTCGCGTCCTGTGCGGCGGGGGAACGGCTGAGCGAATCGGCGTGTTCGCAGCTGATCCACCGGCTGCTTTGCGAGCTGTTGCTGGGCGGGGAAGGCGCGGCGCAGCGCGAGGAGGGGGCGGTGACGGAAGCGATCCGTTATATGCACCGCAACCTGCACCGGGAGCTTTCGGTGCGGGACGCGGCGGCGGCGGCGAACCTGAGCCCGTCGCACTTTTCGCGGGTTTTCAAGAGCCAAACGGGCTATTCGCCGTATGAATACATCCTGCTGAGGCGGATCGACGAAGCGAAGCATCTGCTTGCGTCGACCCGGCTTTCGGTGAAGGAGGTCGCGTATCGCGTGGGCTACAACAGCGAGGAGCATTTCATCCATTCGTTCCAGAAAAAGGTTGGCATTTCGCCGGGGGTCTTCCGGGAATACCCGATCTGAGCTGCCGGGAGATTTCGTCCGCTGCGGCAGGCGGCGGGAGCGCTGCCATTCGACCCCGGTCCTGCGCGGACGGCGCCCCTCGCCGGGGAGGCGTCCTACGCGGACAGCGCC
>CAJUGU010000049.1 GCA_910586105.1 uncultured Eubacteriales bacterium
ACGTCTCTCTTTCAATGGCTGCCTTTTTCTGGGATTTTTATGAAATTGCCGTGGAAAATCAATAAGGCGGACTTGACATCTCTGCTGTAATTATGATTTAATATAGATAATCGATTTTCGAGACAGAGGATGTGAACGGTTATGGAATTGACCCATTTGGACGGACACGGAGCCGCGCGGATGGTAGACGTTGGGGAGAAAGCGGTTACAAAAAGGACAGCGCAGGCGCAAGCCGTTATCACAATGAACCCGGAAACGCTTCAGAAGATTACGGAAGGCGCTATGCCGAAGGGGGACGTCTTTGCCTGCGCGCGGATTGCGGGTATTCTGGCGGCGAAACGCACGAGCGAAATGATCCCGATGTGCCATCCGATCCCAATAGACGGGGTAGAGATTGCGATTTGCCCGATTTCGGATACGCAGGTGCGTGTTTGCAGCACATTGCGGTGTACGCATAAAACGGGGATCGAAATGGAAGCCCTGACAGCGGCGTCGGTCGCGGCGCTGACGATTTATGATATGTGCAAGGCGATTGACCGCGGTATGCGGATTGATGAAGTATTCCTATTGTACAAAGCGGGCGGCAAATCAGGGGAATTTCGCCGGGCAGACGGATAAAGGGGGCTGTTCATGGAACCGAAAAAGACGTATCAGATATCAAAGCATCCGTTATACCGGGAGGAAATTAAAGAAGCGTTGATGGACGCGATCGTAACCGGCGCGCTTGCGCCGGGAGAGCGGATTGTAGAGACCCGCTGGGCAAAGGAGCTTGGGGTTTCGCAGTCCCCGATCCGAGAGGCCATCCGTGAGCTTGAAATGATTGGTCTTGTGGAAAATATCCCTTACAAGGGCTGTATTGTTCGAAAGTTCACATCCAAGGATATTGTCGATACTTATAAAATACGGATCGCGTTGGAGGGGATGGCAATCGGCGAAGCGATACGGCGCAGTCCCAAAGAGATTTTGCCGGATATGGCGGAACGGCTTACCGAGATGCTGGATAGCGCTGTGGAGGGGGATATGAAGCGGTTCATAGAATCGGATGTCCGTTTTCATGAGGCGTTTGTAGAAACGTCGGATAACGAGCTGTTGAAGCGGCTTTGGCGGCAATGCTATATCCGTGACAATACGAGACTCAGCACGCTGTTTTCCAAGGAATCCATATTGGCGCTGGCAGAGCGGCACCAGCAGATTTATCAGGCCATTGAGCAGGAAAATGAAGCGTTGGGGCTGGAAGCGATACAGACGCATTTCCATATGCTGATCGATGAGCTGGAGGAATCCGAAAAATGATCGGAACGGTATACGGCGCGACCGTATACCGTTTTATGATGCCTCCGGCGCGTCCAGAAGCAGGGATAACAGCAGTTGCTCGCACTCTTCGGAGTCCTCCCATCGAATGTCCGCGGCGGCGTCGATTTTATGCAGGCGGCAGCGGATGGTATTGCGGTGGACAAACAGCAGGCTGGCCGTCTGGACGGCGGATTGTCCGGTTATCAGATAAACGTATAAGGTTTTTAGCAGTTGCTCGCCTTCCTGGCGCTCCAGCTCGGCAATCCGCCGGATGGCCGGGTGAATCAGCGTTTGCGCGGCTTTCAGGGTGTGGCAGGCGGTGCGAAGAACGCGCGGAAGATCGGACTGGACGGCGAAAACGTCCAGTTTTTCTTTTCGGGCGGTTTCCACAGCAAGGACGGACTGCTGATAAAACTGCGGTAACTTTTCCAGCCGCTGAAAGGGGAGGCTCAGCCCCGCGCAGTAACGTGCGCTGGAGCGGCGCTGCCTCAGCCGTTCGATTTCGGACTGGATCGTCGCGCCGTCGCGCAGACGGATTAAAACGCAAAGTAAATCGGATACGGGAACGCAGCAATGCGCCTGGTCGGCTAGCGCGGCTGCCAATTCAGACGGCGGGGTTTTGCCGTCCAGCGATTGAACGGCAGCGAACAGGAAAGCGTCTTCTTCCTGCCAGCCGGATTGCGCCAAAAGATCGATTGGTACGGGCAATGATTTTTCAGGCGTGTCCAATACGGCGGCAAGCCAACCGGACAGCGGATGGATGGAACTCGCTTCATTCATCCGGAAACGCAGCGCCAGTTCGTAAATTGTGGCAATTTCATGGAACAGCTGCAAATCGCCCGGCTGCATTTTTTTCTGGCCTTCATAGGTGACAAGCGCGCCGGATTGTCCCGGCTGGAAATCAAGCGGTTCGGAGATGAACGCCTGCGGGGTTTCCAGCATCAGCGTGCGAAAGCAGGGCTGCCGCTTCCGAGAAGCGGGCTGCAGCATAGACTGGACAAAAGCGGCGGTCGTGGGAGACTCCCAATTTGGCGAACGGGAAAAAACGGACCCGTCCGGATGCAGGACAAGAAGCGGGAACGGGAAACGTTCCTGAAAAATGGGGTAAAGCATGGAGAGCGGCGAGCCGGACTCGATTTGCGCAAGCAGGCGGTTCTCCCATTGGCGAAAGGCTTCGATCATAGCCGCGCCAAGATCCAGCACCTCCGCGGGGGATGCAATCGGGAATAAAATCCGGTCGCGGCCGAAGGAAAGCACGGTGTGAAAGCCAGAGCAGTCTGGACAATGTTCGCCCAGTTCTACGATGGCGCACCCTAACCTTCCTTCCGCCGCGGTATCGGAAACGGCAAGCATGGCGATGGACGCGTCCGGTTCGGTGATATGGTAGGAGAGATTCAAACCGTGCGCCTCGTACCATTCCTTTAAATTCCATAGAGAAAATTTCATGTGGCAGTCCTCTTTTCCGTTAAAATATACGGCTGTTTTCCGGGCAAGTTCCTGCGGGACGAACAGATTCGACAAAACCGCACAAATTTCGGCGGGGGATTGTGCGGAAAAGTCTGCAAAAATGATGTTGGTTTTCCGCCGGAGGGCAGCAAATGCCGCAAAATAAACGATTATCGTTTCATGTTGGGCAATTCTGCACGGGAAAAATTTTTATTCAGGCGTTTTTGCTGATGTAAAGATCGGGGCATTTCCTTATAATGAGACCCATGAAAACCGAGAAGGAGGTAGTATTGTGAGTAATACGCCTGAAAAAGCAGCCAATAACTATATTGGCAAGACCCCGATCCGCGTCGATGCTTATGACAAGGCCACCGGCAAGGGGCTGTTTGCAAGCGACTATTATAAGTTCATCCCGGATCTGCTGCATGTCAAAATCCTGCGCAGCCCCGTGGCGCACTGCCGGATTACCAAGCTGGATCTGAGCAAGGCGGAGGCCATGCCCGGCGTGGCGCGGATTTTCACGGCGGAGCGTTCCCCGTTTCACATGGAGCGCCTGCCGGAATCGGTCCGATTCCCGGTAAACAACGAGTGTATCTGGGCGGGCCAGCCGATTGCAATCGTTGCGGCGGAGACGGTTGAGCTGGCGGAAGACGCAGTCGATGCGATTGTGCTGGAATATGAACAGCTTCCGCACATTCTGGACGTTCACGAAGCGCTTGACCCGAACCCGAAATCGGTCATTGACCCGGCCTCCGGCCATGGCGACGGCGTGGTGGACGCATCCAACCCCTGGGCGGGCATCGGCCGCCTGGACGTTGTAAAGAGCAAGTTTTCCGGCGAGGGCACGTCCCCCAATATTGTCGGCAACTATGTGCTGGACAAGGGCAACGTGGACGAGGCGTTCCAAAAGGCGGATATCGTCGTAGAACGCGAATTCTGCACGGGCCGCCGTTCTCACACGCATCTGGAGCTTGCGACCGCAATCTGCACCTACAACAGCGACGACAGCATTACTATGTACGGCAGCGGCTGCGGCATCCACGGCGTTATCAAGTCGGCGATCGTCAACATTTTCGAGATGCCGGAAACCAAGGTGCGCACCATTCAGCCTTACCTGGGCGGTTCATTCGGCGGACGTTTGACGCCATACGCCGAAGTGCTTTGCGCGATGATTTCGCTGTTCCTCAAGCGCAGCTGCGCTTACCAGTACACCCGTAAGGAGCAGTTTACCGGAGCGCCTGCCGCATGGCCGGTTTATAGCCGCGTCAAGTTTGGCGCAACGAAGGATGGCCGCGTGATCGCGCAGGATTATGACTGCGTGGAAGAAATCGGCGCGATCCAGAACAATGTATCATACACCGGCCGTCTGTCCTCCTCCGGCGCGGTCTGCGTTTATGATATCGATAATATCCATATGGACACCGCCGCGACGGTTACCAACACCATGCCGGTCGGTCCGTTCCGCGGTCTGGGCTGTCCGGAATCCGAGTTCGGCATGGAGTGCATGATGAACGAGCTGGCGGACGAGCTGGGTATTAGCCCGGTGGAAATCCGCGCGAAGAACTTCATCAAGAACGGCGGCGAGGACGGCTACGGCGAACGGATTACCTCCATCGGCGTAGAAAAGTGCCTGCGGGCCTGTGCGGAAAAAATCGAGATCGACAAACCTTCCGAACAGGACGGTTCGGTCTGGAAGCGCGGCAAGGGCTGCGCGGTCGGCGGCAAGCAGAATACCCCGCTGGGCCGTGCGGAAGCGATCGTCCGCTATTACAGCGACGCAAGCGTCGAGGTGCTGATCAGCTGCGATGAAAACGGTATGGGCGCGTCCACGGTCATGGCGCAGATCGCGGCGACCGTACTCGAACTGCCGATCGAAAAGATCAAGGTCATTAAGGGCGACAGCATCCTGACTCCGTTCGACAACTATTCCGCATCCTCCCGCACGACCTATACGACCGGCAACGCAGTGAAAATTGCGGCGGAGGAAGTCAAGGACAAGCTCCAGGAAGCCGCGGCCCGCGAAGTCGGCGTACATAAGAGCAAGGTGGAAATCCACGGCGATAAGGCAACGATCCTGGGTTCGGATATTCAGGAGCTGGAGCTTTCGGAGCTGTTTAAGAACACCTCCCCGTATGCGCAGGGCAACTGGGGGCTGATGCGATTCTCGCCTGTGGAAGGGCATGGCGTTTTCTGCCCCGCGCCGATCCGCTCCTGGGGGCATGACGGCCTGACCCGGCGTATGTGGAACTGGTTCCAGTACGCGGCGGCGGCGGTAGAAATTGCCGTCAACGAGGAAACCGGCCAGATCAAGCTGCTGCGTGTCGCGTGTTCGGCGGACACCGGCAACCCGATCAACCCCAAGATGGTGGAAGGGCAGATCGAAGGCGGCGTGATCATGGCGACCAGCTACGTGACGCAGGAGGAAGAAATCTACGACGAAAACGGCGCTCTCGTCAATACCGGCCTTTCCGATTATCGGGTTGCCGATACGCTGGCATCCCCGAAGATTGCGGATTTCCATTCGTTTATTAACCCGGATCCGCTGCCGGACGGCCCGTTTGGCGCGAAGGGCATGGCGGAATCCATTACCATTCCGTTCCCACCCGCGATCGCGGAAGCGATTTATCAGGCAGTCGGCGTTCGCCCGACCTATTTCCCGATGACCGCGGAACGCATTTTGAAACTCATCCAGGAGAAAAAAGCAAAGGAGGCGGCTGCAAAGTGAGCGTCTTAGACAATAAAATTATCGTTTCGTTTGAGGTAAACGGCAGGCAGGCCGAGCTTCTGACCGCGCCGAACCGCACGGTTCTGGAAGTCCTGCGCGAGGATCTGGGGCTGACCGGCGTCAAGCACGGCTGCGACGACTCCAACTGCGGCGTCTGCACGATTATCATGGACGGCAAAGCGGTCAAGTCCTGCGCGATGCTGATCGGTCAGGCGCAGGGGACGAAAATCACGACCATTGAAGGTTTGGAGACCGAAAACGGCCTGCATCCGCTGCAAAAGGCATTTATTGAGCATTTTGCGATCCAGTGCGGCTACTGCACGCCCGGCATGATCCTTTCCGCAAAGGCGCTGCTGGACGAAAATCCGAATGCTTCGGAGGATGAAATCCGGGAAGCGCTGCATGGCAACATCTGCCGCTGCACCGGCTACAAGAAGATCGTGGAAGCCATTGAAGCGGCCCGCGACGAGATGAACGGGAAGGCATAAGGGGGAGAAACAACATGGTAATGAAGTTTGAGAAATACTTCCGCCCCGAAACGCTGGAACAGGCGCTGGAGCTTCTGAAGGAGTACGGCAGCGACTGTAAAGTGATCGCAGGCGGTACGGACGTGGTGATCCGGCTGAAGGCGCACGCGCTGCGGGTGAAAGCGATTGTGGACATTTCCGCGATCCCGGAGCTGAAGCAGGTAACGGTCGGCGCGGATCAGGCGGTGATCGGCGCGTCCCGCGACCTGATGAGCATTTCGCGGGACCCGGCGCTTCGCGGCAGCCAGTGGCAGATCGTCGCTGAATGCGCGGGTCATGTTTCCAGCACGCAGATCCGCAACTGCGCAACGATGGGCGGCAACAACTGCAACGCTTCCCCAAGCGCGGATACGACCCCCGGCCTGCTGATTTCCGATGCGGTCGTCAATGTGGTTGGGCCCAAGGGCAAGCGGGATATTCCGATCGAGGCGTTTTTCGTCGGCCCCGGCAAAACCGTGCTGGAGCCGGGCGAACTGGTAACCAGCTTTACGCTGCCCGCACAGGGCGAGCGCTGCGCCGCGGCCTATCATAAGCACGCAATCCGCGGGGATACCGATATTTCGATCGTCTGCGTCGGCGTGCGGATCGGGCTGGCTCAGGACGGAACCGTCAATAAAGCGCGTGTTGCGCTCGGCGCAGTTGCGCCGACAGCCATCCGCGCCCATGCGGTGGAAGACCTGCTGGTCGGGAAGAAGCTGACCGACGATGTGGTCGAGCAGGCGGCGCGGCTGGCGGAGCAGTCGGTCAGGCCGATTTCGGATCAACGTGCTTCGGCGGAGTATCGGAAAGAAATGGTTTACGTAAACGTCAGAAATATGATCCGTGAGGCCGCCGCCAAGATCGGATAAGCAAAATAGGGGGCTGCATCTCAAACGGGGTGCGGCCCCGTGCCTGTGAAAGGAGTGAAAACCATGCTTCACGCGCCGCCCTTTGAGGGTACGATGAAGGTCCGCAACAAGGGCGTGGACTTCGCGCTGCTGGCGGATGCGGAGACGGCCCCGCTGGCAATGGCCGCATCCAGACGGCTGTCCGTCTGTGGGATCAGCACGGCTGTATTAGAGGAAACCGCTCTGCCGGAAGCGGATGTGCGCACGCTGCAATATTACGGAGGGATTGTCCGCTGCATGGCAGCAATGAACGAGCGGGTGATGCAGGCGGTCCGCGGGAAAACGGGCTGCCCTCTGTATCGGTTTGACGGCGAGGGGGAAGCGGCGCTGATTGCGGCGGCGCGCCGGATGCTGCGGGAAACCGGCGGAATACCGGAGTGACGAAACGGTTCTTTAAAGGATGCTACGCGTCCGGACCTTCATTTTTGGTATTGGGCGCGCGGGAAATCAGAAGCGACAGCAGCAGGGCTTCCCGTTCCTGCGGGTTGTCCAGAGAAACTCCGGTTAGCTCCTGTATACGCAGCAGGTGGTGCGACAGCGTATTGCGATGCATGCGCAGCGCTTTCGACGCGGCGTTGCAGTTCCCGCCGAGCCGCAGATACTGCCAAAGGATTTCGGTGAAACGCGAGCCGCCGTTCCGATCGCGGCGCTGAAGCTGACGCACCGCCGGATGGACGAGCGATTGCAGCATCGCGTTGTCCAGCAGCGCCTGATGGATATATTCCAGCATGACCTGTTGGGCGGCAAGGAAGAAACGCCCGCCCTGCCTTGCCCGCCGTAAGGTTTTTTCCGCCTGCTTTGCAAGCTGTGGGAGAAGGGAGAACCCCGCGCCGCTGCTGCTTTGCCCGACGAGGAATCGTTCCGCGGGAAGATCCTTGCGCAGGCTTTCCTCGCGGGGGATTTCCGCCCCGCTATCCAGATTACAGAATGCCACAACGGCGCAACGGTATTGCAGGGAAAACGCCCCTGGATACCGATTTTTCATAAATTGGCGCAGCTTGTCCAGCACAAGGGAGTCCAAACCGTCCCGCTTTTCCAGCCAGAACACCGTATAATGCTGCTGCTCTTCCCACCCCAGCTGACGGAGCGCGGCAGCAGCGTGCGGCGGAACGGCGGAATCCTGCAAGACCGAGCGGAACAGCGCCTCCGGATCGATGGAATGCGGATGAATCCGGTGGTTCCAAAGCTCCAGATTGCAGCGGACGGCTTCCGCTAAAACATGAATCAGGTGGAGGTCGCCGGGAGACAGCGGCGTACCGTTGGCAGAGACAATCAGGCGGAACTGCTGATGCTGGAAATGGCGGCTGCAAAGGATGATCTGCCTTCCGTGCAGCAGGGAGGAGGGGAGCAGGACCGGGTCGGTCTGTTCCGAGAGGCGATCCTCCGCCGCGCCGTCCGGCAGCTCGCGTAAAATCTCGCCCAACGTCAGGCCGCGGTAGTGTTCCCAAAGCGTTTCGCTTCTCTTGCGGAATCGCGGGGAAACCGCGAGGAGCCGGTCGCCCGAGAATACAACGGTTGGATGCGGGAGCAATTCATAGCTCAGCGCCAGCAGTTCGGTTACCTTCCCATACGCCAGGTTGATTCTCCGCAGCGCCTGTTCCCAATGGCTGTAAACGGAAAGCATATAGTTCAGTTCGTCCAGCGCGGGGAACGGCAGGAGCGTGCGGAAATAGATATAATTTTCCTCAAACGTCAGCACGGTGCGGAACCCGGAGGACTGCGGCGCGTCGGACAGCACCGCGCAGCCTTCTTCCGCGGCATCCCGACGCAGCCGCACGCCGCGTATGGCGGGCGCATTACTGCGGATGGAAAAACTGTGGTCAATCCCCCGGTTTTGCAGCCAGCTGTGAACATTCCACATACTGAGTTTCAATTCCATGGTCAGTCTCCCCGATGTGCTTTAAAAGGTTCTGGTAATCGGCGCGGGTATCCATATCCATCCGGATAAAAGGATCGTCAACCGGCAGATAAGAGGGCGGTACCGGCAGCGACGACAAGGCGCCTTTCAAGCCGCCTTCGCCGCCGTATTGCATCAGGGCGGGCAGCAGCTCCGCGCAAAAGGATACCGGATGCCCGCGCCGGCAACGAAAACTGGGATAAACAAGCGGGTCCGTGCATTCCGCCAGTTGCCGGATCGTAGAAGATGCGGTCAGCGGGATATCGGCTGGGGTGAACAGCACGCGTTCGCAATCTGCCGGGACGGCGGAAAATCCGAGCCGGGCCGAATCCAGCATTTGCGTCCATGCAAAGTCCGGGTTGTGGACGAAGGTCACGCCGGGCAGCCCGGAACAAGCGGCTTCTACCTCGGCGCGGCGGGAGCCTGTGACCAGGATGCAGGAAGAAACGCCGGAGGTCAGCAGCGTGTGAAGCAAAAATGCGGCTGCGGGCATTCCGTGGATGGGGAGGAGCGGCTTGCACGCGCCCATACGGGAGGACAGCCCTGCGGCAACCACAACAGCGTATGCTTTCACCTTGAGAGTCACGACCTTTCAAAAACAGGCTGCGCCGTGTCGGAAAGGGAGGACACGGCGCAAAACAGACGATTAAAACTTCCCGGGCAGGAAAGCGGCGCCGTAGGCGTCGGCGGCGGCAATCGCGTCAGCGACCGAGCTTGTCGAAACGGGAAAGGGCATATGATAGGTGCTTTTTCCGGGCTGCAGCGCAACCTCTGCAATCTTTTGAATGCAGGCCGGGACATCCTCGGTAATGGAAAGCTGCGCCAGCGTCACCGGCAGGCCGACCGATGCGCAGAAGCAATAGGCTTCTTCCAGCTCCGCGTCGATCACGTTTTCCATCATCAGCTGGACGAGCGTTCCGAAGGCGACTTTCTCGCCGTGCATCATGCGTTTGCATTGAGAAATGGTATTCAGACCGTCGCCGATGGAATGCGCCGCGCCTTTGCCGCCGCTTTCAAAACCGATACCGCTGAGAAGCGTATTGGCTTCAATGATATTCTCGACGGCCTGGGTACAGAGCTTATGCTCAACCGCCTGTTTTGCTTTGCGGCCGTCCCGCAGCAGGACGTCATAGCACATGCGGGCAATGCCCCGCGCGGCAATCGAGGATTTCCCGCCGTGAATGTTGTCAGAAGCGGAAGCGTGGCAGGCGCGCGCTTCAAAATACGTCGAAAAGGCGTCGCCCATTCCCGCGACGAGCAGGCGGACGGGGGCGTTTGCAATCAGCTCGGAATCGATCAGGATCATATCCGGGCTTTTGGGCAGCGGGAGCCGGCGGTCGAGGGAACCGTCGTCGTGATAAATCACGGAGAGGGCCGAGCAGGGCGCGTCCGAGGAAACGGCGGTCGGGACGATCACGCACGGCGCATTCAGGAAACAGGCGGCGGCTTTCGCGGTGTCGAGCACCTTGCCGCCGCCCGCGCCGACGACGACCTCGCAGGCTTCCTCACGGAAAATGCGCTGCATCCGTTCGATTTCGGTCATGGAGCATTCGCCATCGAAGGGAACGAAATGCAGGGCGCAGGGGGCGCAGTCCGCCCCCTGCATGGCGTTCTGGATGCGCTCGACCCCCAGCTCGCTGGCGATGACGAGCGCTTTCTTCCCAAGTTTTGAAACATGTTCGCTGAGGCTGCGCAGTGCGCCCCGACCCTGGATGTATTTTCCGGGCGCTGCAAAAATGATGGACATAAGCGGTTCCTCCTAAACTATAATCGATAATCCATTATAAATCAGAGGCAGGAAATTTACAAGAGGCGTTTTTTGAAAAAATGCGTTTTCGGAGTGTGGAAACGCGAATTCTCTGAATTCGACAAAAAAAGGGCTGGAAAATTGGCGGAGATGCCACTTGAAAAAAGCAGCGAAGGTTTATAGAATGGATTATAGATAATCGATTATATGAAGGAGGAACAACATGAGACTTTACACCGTACAGGTGAAAACCCCGGTCGGAGGCGTGAACCGGCTGATGGCAGAGGACGACGGGATGCTCGTCGATCTGAACGCCGCAGGCGGCGTATATTATCAGGCGCAGGGCGATACCAATCCGCAGCAGCTTGCGGACGCGAACCTGCCCAACGATATGGTTACGTTTTTCCGCAATGGGGACCGCAGCCTGTCTGCCGGGGCGGAAACCCTGCGATTTCTGCGCGAGAAAACGCCTGCGCAGGGGCTGGAAGGGCAGCGGCTGGTTTACCGGCTGTGCGACGTAACGGTGCTCGCGCCGGTCACGCGTCCGAACATCATTTTTGACGGAATGGTTTACGAAGGACATGTGAAGCATCATTACGGAGAGATTCCGAAGGGTTATTACAAGCGCCCGGTGTGGAATACGCAAAGCGGTTCGACCGTAGTCGGCACGGGCGCGCCGCTGTATAAGCCCAGCTACACCTCGCAGTTTGACTTCGAGTTTGAGTTGGGGTTCTACATCGGCAAGCGCGGGTTCAGCATCAAGCCCGAGGAGGCGCTGGACTATGTGGCCGGGTTTACCGTTTTCAACGACGTTTCCGCGCGGGACGCGCAGGCGGACGAGGCCGTCATGGCGCTCGGTCCGGCGAAGGGGAAATTTTTCCGCAACAGTCTGGTTATGGGCCCCTGCGTCGTGACGAGGGACGAATTGCCCGATTATGACGACTTGGCGATGACGGCGCGCGTCAACGGCGAGATCGTCACCGAAAACCGCACCTCCGGGATGCTGTTTTCGCTTGGCCAGCTGGTCGCGCAGATTTCGGAGGACGTTTATCTGAACCCCGGCGATTTTATCGGGCTGGGCACATCCCCGGAGGGCAACGCAACCTGTTCCAAGCTGGGCCGCTGGCTTCAGGCGGGGGATGAAATCGAATTCACCATTGAAAAAATCGGAACGATCCGCAACCGGGTCGAAGAAGCATAAGGAGGAGCTAACATGAAGTATTCACATACCAACGTCAACGCGAAGGACTGGAAGAAACTGCGCGATTTTTACTGCGACGTATTCGAGGGCAGGGTTGTCCCGCCGGAGCGCGATCTGGGCGGCGCGTGGTTTGAAAAGGCGTCCGGCATGAAGGGCGCCCATGTGCGCGGCTGCCATGTCGCCCTGCCCGGCTACGGCGAGGGCGGGCCGGTGCTGGAAATTTTCACCCATGAAAACGGCGAAGGGGAGCCTGGCGCGTTCAACCACGGCGGCTTCGGCCACCTAGGCATCCTGGTGGACGACGTAGAGGCAACCTATCAGAAACTGCTGGCGCACGGCGGCAGCTCGGACGGTCAGGTAACCTCCCACTACTACGAAAACAAGGGGCAGACGCTCACCCTGATCTATGCGAAGGATCCCGAAGGCAATCTGCTGGAGATCATGCGCTGGGACGACGGCAAGCTGCCCGCCGCTGAATAAGAACAACCTGCCGCAGTTCCTGCGGAAGCTGTTTACTGTACGTTCGCCTTACCCATGCCTGTCCATGTTTGTTGGGAACCTCCTATTTCTTGCCTGCTCTATTTTCTTGCATACTCTTCTTTCCATTTCATTTTGGGTAAGGCGGCCGCTGCGGTAGAAAGGAAACGCCATATATGATAGCAGAAATTATCAGCGTCGGCACCGAGCTGCTGCTGGGGAATATCGTCAACAGCAACGCGCAGTACCTTGCGGGGCGGCTGGCGGAGCTTGGCTTCGATCTGTATTACCAGACGGTGGTCGGCGATAACACGGAACGCCTGAAAGCGGCGTTGGACGTTGCGTACAGCCGCGCGGAGTTAGTGGTTTTAACCGGCGGACTGGGACCGACCAAGGACGATCTGACCAAGGAAATGCTGGCGGCGTATTTTGGCAAAACGCTCGGATTCGACGAAGCGGTGTTTGAAAACGTCGTCAAACAGGTACACGCGTTCGGCGCGACGGAAATCACCGAAAACCACCGCAAGCAGGCGATGGTTCCCGGCAATTCGCTGATTTTAACGAACGAATACGGCACGGCCCCCGGCTGCGTGATGCAGCATGCGGGGAAAACCGCCGTCCTGCTGCCGGGTCCCCCGCGGGAGATGAAGCCCATGTTTGAACAGTGCGTAGAACGCTTTCTGTTCAAGTTTGTCAGTAAGGCGATCGCGTCGGTGTGCATCCGCCTGAAAACGCGCGAGGAGGCGCCGCCCGACCGCGTTGGGGAAGCGCCGGTCGCGCGGCGGCTGGACGACCTGCTGGACAGTGAAAACCCGACGGTCGCCACGTATGCGCAGCCGGAGGGCGTGCTGATCCGGGTGACGGCCTCCGGGCCGATGCGCGAGGACGCGCTGGCAATCGCGCGTATGATGGCGGCGGAATGCCGCCGCCGCGTCGGTGAGGACGTGATCCGGGAAATTACGGAACAATAAAAAGGGAGGGGAACCTTGTGGAACAGGTTACCAAAAACGTATATACGGAAACAAAAATCCGGGGCTGCAACCCGAGCATCGTCCTGACCTCGGAGGGAGCGGTGTTTGTGGACACCGCGCAGCTGCTCAGCAAGCTGTTTGAAATGCGGGAATTCGCGCTGTCGCGCGGGCCGATCCGCTATCTGATCAATACGGAGGCGCACATCGACCATATTTTCGGCAACCACTGGTTTGCGGGGGAATCCATTACGATTGGCCACGAAAAGCTGTGCGACGATCTCTGGAAGGTTCCGGGGACGCTCGATGCTTACGATTACAGCGTTGACGTGCTGACCCGTCAGGATTCGGATATGCTTCCGAAAATGCCGCCGCGCGGTGAATATATTATGATGAAGCGCCCGGACATCACCTTTAGCGATCATATGAGTCTGGAACTGGGCGGCGCGCACTTTGAGATTTACCATACCCCTGGGCATTCTCCGTGCCAAGCGTGCGTCTATGTTCCGGAGGAGCGTGTCGCCATTGTAGGCGATACCCTGTTCGTGGACTGCCAGACCTGGCTGCATTCGGCGGATATTGCCGCGCTGCTGAAATCGCTTGATTTTCTTGATACGCTGGACGTCGATTATATAATTCCGGGGCATGGCCCGGTGGTTACCAAGGATTACATTGTGAAACAGCGTACCTTTGTATACGAATGGCTGGGCGCGGTTGCCGCCGGTATTGCGAAGGGCTGGGACTTGGATGCGTGCATCGCAAATATCAGCTTTGCCGACCGCTGCCCCATGGATATCGGCCAGCCGGAGATGATGGAATATGTACAGCGTACCAACACGGTGAAGTGCTACAACTTCCTGACCGCAAAATAAGACGCTTTTGGAAATGCCGGACAATTTGTTCCGGCATTTCTCAAAAGGGGGGAATCCGAAATATGGGGGATGGGTTTTTATGACAAAGCTGGAACAGAAAATCAGGGAGCTTCACCGTACAGGGCAGCCGTTTGTGCTGGTTTCCGTTACGGCGGGCAGCGGTTCCATGCCGCGGCACGCGGGCGCGCGGATGTTGGTTCGGGCAAATGGCGGTACCGAGGGCAGTATCGGCGGCGGCGCTCTGGAAGCGGACGCCGTCCGGCAGGCGCTTCGAATATTTGAGACGAAAACAGATGTGGAAACGCCGTTTGATCTTACGAGTGAAGAAGCGGCGTGTTCGGATATGATCTGTGGAGGAAGCGGAACGCTGACTTTCGCCTACTACCCGCCGGAACGTTCGGTTGGCGGGCTGATGGAAGACCGCGGAATGCTTTATATTTTTGGCGGCGGGCATGTCGGGCGCGCGCTGGCGCAGGCTGCCGGATTGGTCGAGCTTCCGGTGCGGGTATTTGACGACCGGGAGGAATATGCGAACCCGGAGCGGTTTCCCCACGCAGCCTGCACGGTATTGGAAAGCTACGCGGCGATTCCGGAGCTTTTGATTGAGGAGAAAGACCTGCTGGCCATTGTCACACGCGGACACTTGGGAGACGCGGACGTTTTGCGTTGGGCGCTGCGGCAAAAGGCGGGTTATATCGGCATGATCGGCTCGATCCGTAAGCGGGATATGTTGTACCGGCGCATGGAGGCAGAGGGCTTTTCACGGGAACAACTGGCGCGGGTGCATTCCCCGATCGGGCTGGATATCGGGGCGGAAACCGCAGAAGAAATTGCGGTTTCCATTCTGGCGGAGCTGATTGCGGAACGCGCCCGCCGGAGAAAGGAGGAGGACGGATGAAAACCATACGGACAGAGGAAGCGGTCGGGATGCCGCTGGCGCATGATCTGACGCAGATTCTCCCCGGGGAATACAAGGGCGCACGGTTCAAAAAAGGCCATATTGTGGCGCAGGAGGACGTGCCGGTTCTGCTGTCTATGGGTAAGGACCACCTGTATGTGCTGGAATTAAGCGCGGACGATGTGCATGAGGATGAAGCCGGACGGCGGATCGCGAAAGCGGCGGCCGGAAGCAATGTTACGCTTCGTCCGAAGGGCGAGGGCAAGGTGGAACTGCTGGCGGCCTGCCGGGGCGTCCTTACCGTGGATGAAACGGCTTTACTGCGGCTGATCGACGACGACGAGGTGATGTTTTCCACCATTCACAGCGGACAGCTGGTCGGGCAGGGGCAGCTGCTGGCAGGCACGCGCGTCATACCGCTTTACGTGTCGGAAAAAACGGTGCGGCGGGCGGAGTCGGTCGGCGTTGTCGTTCGCGTCGTGCCGATGCGCCGGGCGCGGGTCGGCATGGTTACCACCGGCAGGGAAATCTATCTGGGAAGGATACCGGATCGGTTTGGCGATATCCTGAAACAGAAATTCGACCGGCTGGGCTGCGAAGTGATCGGGCAGGTTTTCGCGGACGACGATGAGGAAATGATTGCGAACTGCATCCGGCAGCAGCGGGAGCAGGGCGCGGACTTTATTGCGGTAACGGGCGGGATGTCCGTTGACCCGGACGACCGCACGCCTGCCGGAATCCGCCGGGCGGGGACCCGGATCATTACCTATGGCGCGCCGGTGCTGCCGGGCGCGATGTTCCTGCTGGGCGATCTGGACGGGATACCGGTCGTAGGGCTTCCGGGCTGTGTAATGTATCACGGCGCGAGTGTGTTTGAGCTGGTTGTCCCCCGGCTGCTGGCAGGAGAACGTCTGGAACGTGGGGATATTAAGCGGCTTGCGCATGGCGGACTGTGCCGCGGCTGCGGTACGTGTACGTATCCGAACTGCGGCTTCGGGAAATAGGAGGAAAACAGATGCGTGACTGGATGGGGCGGGATTTGCATTACCTCCGTTTGTCCCTGACGGAGCGGTGCGGGTTGAAATGCGTTTACTGTCGTGAAGAAAATGCCGCTTGCGCGGATAAAGAGGAACTGGGGCTTCCGGAATTGTCGCTGCTGCTGCGGGCGTTTGCGGAGCTGGGCGTGACCAAGGTCCGACTGACCGGCGGGGAACCGCTGGTGCGTCGGGATCTGGAACAGATTGTGCATCTGGCGGCGGGCTTTGAGACGATCCGCGACTTGAGCATTACCACCAATGCGCAGGGGCTGGCAGAACGAATTCCGGATCTTCATGCGGCAGGGCTGCGGCGGGTCAATATCAGTTTGGATTCGCTGGACGAGGAGCGCTACCGGCGCATGACGCGCGGCGGCGACCTGCGGAAAGCGCTGGCGGGCTTGGAAGCGGCGTTCCGCGCAGGCGTTAAAGTCAAGTTGAACGTCGTACTGGTGCGCGGGGAGAACGACGGTGAAATCGATGACTTTGTCGCGTTGGCGCGGGAATGCCCGCTTGATGTGCGATTCATCGAGCTAATGCCATTTAGTGCGCTGGGCGCGTGCGGGGATCGGCGCGTGCCGGGGGCGGAAATCCTGGAGCGCCATCCGGAATTGTATCCGGTTTCCGCAAGGGATTTTTCCCAGCCGTCGGAGGATTACCGCGCGGACGGCTTTGCCGGACGGGTCGGCCTCATCAATCCCATTTCGCATAAATTCTGCAAAGACTGCACGCGAATCCGGGTCACCAGCGACGGCAGGCTGCGCATGTGTTTGGGGGTCAATCAGGAGACAGATCTTCGTCCCTGGCTCGCAGGCACAGGCGACGGGTTATACCAAGTGCTCCGTAACGCGATGTACTGGAAACCGGAGAGCCATTCCTTTTCGGAGCAGTATCAGGCCGTGCGGGCAATGAACCAGATCGGAGGATAACATGGCTGTAATCAAGGCAATCAATATCAGCGAGCGGCGCGGGACGGTCAAAACACCGGTGGAAAGTGCGCAGCTCCGGGTAAACCACGGGATCGTTGGGGACGCTCACGCGGGGGATTGGCATCGACAGATTAGCCTCCTCGCGCAGGAAAGCATTGATAAAATGACCGCTCTGGGCGTAGAAGGACTTGATCCGGGGAAGTTTGCGGAAAATATCACGACGGAAGGCGTTTGTCTGCATACGCTGCCGGTCGGGACACGGCTGCTGCTGGGCGGCTGTCTTGTTGAAGTGACGCAGATCGGGAAAAAGTGCCACCAGCACTGCGAGATTTTTAAGAAAATCGGAACCTGCATCATGCCGCAGGAGGGGATTTTTGTGAAGGTGCTTCAGGATGGGGAAATCCGTCCGGGCGAGGAGATCCGCGTCCTGGAAGGGGGAGAAGGCCGAATGCTGCGCGTCGGGGTTTTGACCGTGAGCGATAAAGGAAGCGCCGGGGAGCGTGAGGATCGGAGCGGTGTTTTGCTTCAGGAACTGCTGCGCGCCGCCGGGCATGAAACGGTCTGGTATGGCATTGTGCCGGACGAGCGGGAAGCCGTTGCGGAAAAACTCTGTTTTCTGTGCGACGGCTTGCAGGCCGACGTTGTATTGACGACCGGCGGGACGGGACTGTCTCCGAGAGATGTAACGCCGGAAGCGACTTTGCGGATTGCGGAGAGACAGGTTCCTGGTATCGCGGAATCGATTCGGATGCAGTCGCTGCAAAAAACGTCGCGGGCCATGCTTTCCCGGGGCGTGGCGGTTACGCGCGGGGGGACACTGGTAATCAATTTCCCCGGGAGCCCAAAAGCAGTGGCGGAATGTATGGAGATTGTATTGCCAGTGTTGGAACACGCGTCTGGGATTTTAAGAGGGACGGTTGGTGAATGTGGGACGCCCCCGAATGAAAAGTACGGAATCACGAGAGGGGAAATGGAATGAGAGGAAAAATTGTAATTGCGGCGGGGCTGCTGCTGGCGCTTGCAGGCTGCGGGAAGGGGGGGACGCCGTCCGGCGATGCCGCAGGCTGTGAATTACAGGTATTTGCGGCGGCCTCCATGCAGGAATCCCTGGAGCAGATTGTCGAAAATTATCGTGAGACCGCCCCGGATGTTACCGTTTTGTTGAATCTGGATTCGTCCGGCACGCTGAAAACGCAGATCGCGGAAGGCGCGGCATGTGATGTGTTCATTTCTGCGGCGCAAAAGCAGATGGATCAGTTGGATCTGACAGCGGATGAAGCCGCAAACCCGGACGGTCTGGATTTTATCGATCCGGCTACGCGAATCGATTTGCTCGAAAATAAAGTCGTGCTGGCCGTGCCGAACGGCAACCCGAAAGGGATTGCTTCCTTTGAAGAAATTGCGGAGAAAGCGGAGATGATCTCCCTGGGGAATAACGATGTCCCGGTCGGACAGTATTCGGAAGAAATCCTGACAAACCTGGGGGTTCTGGAAGCGCTGCAAACAGACGGGAAGATTACATATGGTTCCAACGTGAAAGAGGTCACGACGCAGGTTTCCGAGGGGATTGTGGACTGTGGTATCGTGTACGCAACAGACGCTTCTTCCGCCGGTCTGGAAATTGTGGACGAAGCGGATAGGGGACAGTGCAGGCAGGTCATCTATCCGGCGGCTGTGCTGAAAGACAGCCAGCATTCGGAAGAAGCGCGTGCGTTCCTGGCTTATTTGCAGTCGGAGGAAGCCGCAGAGGTTTTTGAGGGAATTGGATTTTTCCCGCTTGGGTAAGCATAGGAGGATTGTCATGGAATGGTATCCGCTGCTGAATTCTGTGCGTATCGCGCTGATTGCTGCCGGAATCGTTTTCTTTGCGGGGATTGGCGCGGCATATTGGATTTCACACCTTCCGCACTTCTGGAAAGGTGTACTGGATGTGCTTCTGACCCTCCCGCTGGTTCTGCCGCCGACCGTCGTCGGATATTTTCTATTGTGTTTATTGGGGCCGCGCAGACCCCTTGGAATTTGGATTGCAAAACTCGGTTGGACTCCGGTTATGCACTGGAGCGGTGCGGTAGTGGCATCGGCAGTGGTTGCATTTCCATTGATGTATCGCACGGCAAGGGGCGCTTTTGAAGCGGTTGATCCATCCCTGCGCTATGCGGCGCAGACGCTGGGGTTAAGCAACGTCTATATATTTTGGCGCATTATCATGCCTGTGGCAAAAAATGGCATTTTTGCGGGAACCGTGCTGGCATTTGCGCGGGCACTGGGCGAATATGGGGCGACCAGCATGATAGCGGGTTATATTCCAGGCAAGACAGCAACCATATCCACGACAGTCTATCAACTTTGGCGGACCGGGGACAATGCCGGCGCAATGAAATGGGTCTTAGTGAACCTCGCGCTTTCCATGGCGGTGCTGCTGATGGTCAACTGGATGGAAAACAACCGGGAAACGTATGGGGAAGGCGGGTGAATACGTTTGGGATTGTCGGTAAAGATACGAAAAAGCCTTCCGGGGTTTACACTTCAAGCCGGTTTTTCGATTGAAAAGGAAAGGCTCGGGCTGCTGGGCGGCTCCGGTTCGGGCAAAAGCATGACGCTGAAATGTATTGCGGGAGTCATGCGCCCGGATGAGGGCAGGATCGTGCTGAACGGCAGGGTATTGTTTGATTCCGAGACCGGAGTCGATTTGCCACCGCAGAAACGGAAAGTAGGCTACTTGTTCCAGCATTATGCGTTGTTTCCCAATATGACCGTTTTGCAAAACATTCAGTGTGGGATGCGCACTGGAAAGCCCAAAGGGAATCCGGAAGAATTGTTGGCAAAGTTTTATTTATCCGGGCTGGGGGATCGCTATCCGCGGCAGCTGTCCGGTGGGCAGCAGCAGCGGACAGCGCTCGCGAGGATGCTGGTTTCCGAACCGGACCTGATTCTGATGGACGAGCCGTTTTCGGCATTGGATACCTGTTTGCGGGAGGAAATGGAGCATATGGTTTCCGGGCTGCTGCAAAGGTTCGACGGTCCCGCTCTCATTGTATCCCACAACCGGGATGAGATTTACCGCCTTTGCAGTCAAATTGCAATTTATCAGGATGGTAGTTCTGAGCGCATTGCAAGCAGGGAAGATATCTTCTCAAATCCAGGAACGGTTGCAGCAGCAGTCCTGACCGGCTGCCGGAATGTACTTCCGGCTCGGATGATGGAGGATGGTACGCTTTGGGTAGAAGGTTGGGGGATTCGGTTTCGTACAGGTTGTGAAATTCAGGAAGGAACGGATTTCGTGGGCGTTCGGGCGCATTATTTCCATATTGCAGAACAGATGGGAGAGAATGTGATTCCCTGTCATATGGAGAAAATTATGGATGGTCCGTTTGAACAGATTGCGTATTTGAGACCCGTTGGCGGAAGCGAGCGGTTGTGCTGGAAAGCAGAAAAGTCTGCTTTGGAAAGTATTAAAGACCGAAAAATCGTTCATTTATTTATATCGCCGGATGCGGTTATGCCGCTTCGGAGCAGAAACCGGATATGATAAGGGGGATATCAGATGCTGAAATGTGCAATCGTATATACGACATTGAATGATAACACGCGCCGCTTAGCAGAATCTATGTATGCTGCGTTAAATCCCGGAGAATGTATATATAAGGGAAAACCATGCGCACAGGCGTTGTATGCAGACGTTATATTCTGGGGAAATAATGCAAATATTCAAACGCCCGAAATCAAAGCGTTTATGGAGCGTACCGAAGGGCGCATTGTTGTGCCTTTTGGACACGCCTGCTTTGGTGGAGGTAAAGATATGTGCGCGATTGGAGCATTTGCACGTAATGTCATGGATCGCGCGGCACGCATTAAGGAAAATTCCATCAATATTTTTAAGGAATAATTTTTTGAGTACGGCGTTAGCAGGGCTTTGAATGAAAAGGAAGGGTGAAATGTATTTGAATTTCACCCTTTTTGCATAAAATCACATATTTCGTTATTTTATAACCACTGTCGCCAACTTAAGCAAGACTGTCGAAATATCCAAGAAGAGGAAATAAAATTCATTCAAAAAGCGAATTGACAAACAACTGCCGCTTTCAAAATGAGGTGAATAACATCTCGTTTGTAGGCGGTAGTACAGATGGACAAGACAACAATGGCAACGAATATGAGTGTAGATTTACTGCAGGGGTGCGAAAAAGCCCCGGGACTTCGGCTGAAAAAAAGCGCGTTCACAAGAAATCGGAAGTTGGGGGCAGTGCGTATATTGCACATGCTGCTTCATCGACTTTCCGGGCCGCTTCAGCTGGAATTAGACGCCTATTACGATACATTGGAGGAAACACCCGTGAGTAAGCAGGCATTTTCTCAGGCAAGAGCGAATCTGAATCCGGAATTTGTACGAAAATTTGCTGACGGGATTGCTGAAATCCATGCCCAGGATCCAGATGCGCCAGCTTGGAACGGAATGCGTTTGATTGCCGTCGACGGGACAGATATCGCATTGGAGAACAGCGCAGAACTGAAGAAGGTCTTTGGCTGCTCCGGAAGTAAAAAGGATGCCGCAACGGCGCTGGGGTCTCTGGCTTACGGCCCGTTGGATCACGCGATTTATGACTGTCAGATCGCACCTTATGCTGCGGACGAACGGGATTTGGCAAAATTGCATATGTCCCGGCTGATTGCTGAAAAGGATCAGAATAAAATTCTTAAATATGCTCGAAAATCCAATCAAAATCGATCCATCTCCAAACTTCGCTCCCGTTTTTGGCATGTTCTGCTTCAATCGGATCCGCTCTTGCGTGAAAGCATGATGAAGCAGCTGTGTGCAGATATCGCCAGACGACCTGTGGAAATTCGCCCTGGGCGTTCCCCTAACCGGAAACGTCCTCGAAAAAAACGGTTTTATGCTTCTAAAAAATCTGTGTTGCCTTAAGTTGACGACAGTGTACGCACAACGAAAAAGCCTGCTGCTCAGGGAATCTCCCGAAGCAACAGGCTCTTTTTTAATTCTTTGCAATGATACAGTTTAGCGGACACACCAATACGAACACACTACCTACCATATACACGGTAGGTGATGCGTTCGTATGGCTCGCTTTTGGTACGCCAGAAGGGACTCGAACCCCCGACCTTTTGGTTCGTAGCCAAACACTCTATCCAGCTGAGCTACTGGCGCGGGTCGCAGCCGTTTTCCTGACTGCCTATATAGAATACCACATTCCGCGGCAGATGTCAACCACTTTTTTCAGGATTCTCCAAAAAATTTTTATCATCCTATATGGTCGACCGATACTGCGGCAGGAACCTGTGAATGGGGACGATCTTTCAAGGAACGCTTTCTAAAAAGCGCCCTGCGGCAAGGGGGCTTCCGACCCATCCCGGCGAAGCCGTACAGGACGGCTCACCAGCGCGGCCGATGGAGAATGCTACGGCGGCCTCCACACGCGCAGCCGCGCGGGACGGCTCGCCATATCGGGAAGCCTGACGCATCCGATGTGGGTCTCCTGCGCGCATCACTGCGCCAGCAATTGACGGTATTCTTCCGCGCTGCGGGTCTGTCCCACGGCACAGAGCGAGACCTCCTCGAACCGCAGCAGCTGCTGTGCCAGCCGGGTCACATCCTCCGCAGTGACCGCATCATAAGCCTGTACGATCTCGTCGAACGGGATAACCCGTCCAAACGCCAGCTCGCTCCGCCCGATATGATTCATCCGGGCGCTGGTAGCTTCCAAACTCATCAGCAGGTTGGTCTTGAGCTGTTCCCGGCAACGTCCAAGTTCTTCACGGGCGGGGCCTTCTTCCCGGAAGCGTTCCAGTTCCTGCCGGATCAACCGGATCGCCTTTTCTTCCATCGGCTGGCCGAGGGCGGTATAGATCGACAGCATTCCGGTTTCCGCATGCGCCGACGTATACGAATACACCGAATAACACAGCCCATTCTGTTCCCGCACGCTTTGGAACAGTCTGGACGACATCCCGCCGCCAAGGATCGCATTCAGGATCTGAAGCGTATACCGGTCGGGATGCCCTAACGGAAGCCCCGGGAACCCGATCGCGATATGGTTCTGTTCGATATCCTTCTCCCGCACGGTCACAGCCGGACGATAAGCCGCCGGCGTTGCCGTATTCTGTCCTTCGCCGGTCATTTCGGAGAACAACCCGCAAATAGAATCCAGATCGTCCTGCGTATAGCTGCCCGAGATCGCAACTACGGTATCGGCTGGGCGATAATACCCTTTCAAATAAGTATGCAGCGTTTCGCTGGTCATTTTTTCCAACGTTTCCCGGGAGCCCAGGATCGGACGCCCTAACGCAGACCCCGCATAGCAGCTTTCAAACAGCCGTTCGGTCGCGACATCCTCGGGGGAATCCTCATACATATCGATTTCCTCCAATACGACGCCGCGTTCCAGCTCCAATTCTTTTTGAGCGAACTGCGAGTGCATGAACATATCCGACAGGATCGCGATCCCGGTTTGCAGTTTTTCATCCAGCACCTTCATATAATAGCAGGTGCATTCTTTGGTTGTGAACGCATTCACTTGCCCGCCGAGCGCATCGAACGCGATCGCGATATGCTGCGCCGAACGTTTTTCCGTCCCTTTAAAAAGCATATGCTCAATGAAGTGCGAGATCCCGCCAACTTCCGCAGGTTCAAAACGGCTGCCGTTACCGACCCAGATACCGACGGACGCGGTGCGGACATGGCTGATCGGATCGGTCACGATGCGGACGCCGTTCGGCAGAATGATTTTGTTTTCCATATGAAATGATCCTTTTCCGGTTTTGGGGCAGCGTGCTGCCAAATTTCCACCTTTTTCGTGGTGTCAGCTTTATTATAACATAACGGAACAGGGATTTTAAGCCCCAATCCGTGATTTTCATACGTTTTTTTTCAGGAAAAAATACCGCGCCGCAGGATTGTTCGGCAACAAATGCCTACCACGCCAGCCATCGCACGGAACAAAAAGCGCGGAGCGCCTTCCGATCCGCAAGCCGCGCAAAAAAACCATGCCTGCCAGCGGACGGCGCCGCAAGGCAGGCATAGCCAAAATATAGGAGGTTTGGTACAGGGTCAGATCAGCCCGGCCGGAGCGTTCGGCTTTTCGGCTTGCTGCGCCGGTTCCGGCGTGGTGGGGTTGGCTGCGGTCACGGTACGGGTGGTGCCGCCCGAAATATAGGACTTCCCGCACTCAGGGCAGATATCGGTGTGCAGCGTCACGGATTGGCTGACGACGCGGCGGTCTTCTCGCTGCGCCTTCGCCTGTTCGCGGACGACATGCTCCATCTCATGCCCACGCACGGCGGACGCTGCGTTTTCGGGTGCGATCCGGGTCGGGGTCTGGTAGGAAACGCCCGGGTCGTCCGAGCCGTCCTGATATTTGCGCTGCTCGCAGGTCTCGCATTTGCCTTCTTCCGCCGCCTTTTGTACGGCTTCCGCGCCCTTGGCGTCGTCGCCGTCGGCTGCGTTCGCCTGTGCGGCAGCTTCCGTGCCGTCGCCGGGGTATTGGATCCGCAGGCGCGCCGCTGTCTCGCCCGCGTCCACGCCGGGATAATTGGGGACGGAGGTCCAAGCCTTTTCATTGCCCGCCGCGCTTGCCGCGTCGCTGCCGGGCAGGCTGGGCCACGCTGGCCCCGCCGTGCTGCCGCCAGGGAGCGCCGCCGTGCTGCCGGAGGACGCGCCTGTGCGCTCTGCCATGCTGCCAGATTGGGCGTTGCCCTCGCCGCCGGGAAGATGGATGCGCATACGCACGGCTTCCTCCGAGGCGTTCAGGTTCCAGGTCGGGACGGGACGACTCGCCTGTGCGGCGGCGTCCGGGCGTACCGGGGATGCGGGGCGCACCCGTTCGACGGGCGCTTCAGGTTGCGCCGCCTTCTGTGCGGTGAACGCCGGGATTTTTCCGGCTGCCGCGGCGGCGCGCTGTGCAGCCTGCACGCTGTATGTACCGCCATAGGCTCCGCCGCCGGAATAGGCGTAATATGCATTCAGGCCAGAGATTCCAGTCATAATGATCCACCTCTGTTCATGTAAGTTTCTATCTTTAATTATAGCAGATTGTGGAGAGTTGGCAAGGGTTTTTTCGGAAAAAAGGCTGTAAAAAAAGTCCCTGGAAAAATAACGGCGGCTGTCACAAAAAAGTGACAGCCGCTGTTGATATTGTCAATATCAGTTGACACATTTAGAGTAATCGGCGAAAAACTATTCACAAGCGGCGGAAAGAAGAGGTGTAATGAGTCTGAGGTGAAAAAGGATGTTAAGCATCGAAACCCGGGAACGGCTTGTGAGGGGATATGAACGAACCTATGACGTTAAGATGATAGCGAAGGCATATGGAGTTAGCGAACGTGAAGTGTATAAACTGGCAGCGCATCAAGGATAAGCTGATTCCCGCGATTCTTCAGGCTCTTAACCTGGTTACTCCATCTGATTGTCAAGGTTGGTTTACCTGCACCGGATACCGAATACCTTTTCGCCGATTGCTCTAATATCCAACTCCAGGTTCCTTATGAGTTCGCCAAAGGTAATATCCGGCTGCGTCTGGATTGCTTTGTCCACACGCTTCAGATCTTCCTCTGACAGTTTCGGTTTGCGT
>CAJUGU010000050.1:0-97 GCA_910586105.1 uncultured Eubacteriales bacterium
AGGCGATGCGCAGCATCGCGGGAGTCCAGAGGGGCGGACGCGCCCCTTTGGCGCTGTCCGCGTAGGACCGGGATTCTCAAGGGCAGAGCCCTTGAGC
>CAJUGU010000050.1:197-25439 GCA_910586105.1 uncultured Eubacteriales bacterium
GCTGTCCGCGCAGGACCGGGATTCTCAAGGGCAGAGCCCTTGAGCGCTGTCCGCGCAGGACCGGGATTCTCAAGGGCAGAGCCCTTGAGCGCTGTCCGCGTAGGACCGGGATTCCAAAGGGCAGAGCCCTTTGGCGCCGTCCGCGGAGGACATCAAAATAAAGGAGTGATCGTATGGGATCGTTGGAGTTGTTTGAACGCGCAAAACAGGTGCTGCCCGGCGGCGTGAATTCGCCAGTCCGCGCCTTCCGCGCCGTCGGCGGGAATCCGCCCTTCCTCACAAGGGGCGAAGGCTGCCGCGTATGGGATGCAGACGGACGCGAATATATCGATTTCGTCGGGTCGTGGGGCCCCCTCATCTTAGGCCACAGCCACCCCGCCGTCCTCGAAGAAGTGGAACGCGCCATGCGCGACGGGCTTTCGTTCGGCGCGCCCACCGAACGAGAAGTCAAAATGGCCGAGCTGCTCGTGGAAGTCGTGCCCGGCGTCGACATGGTGCGCATGGTCAATTCCGGTACCGAAGCCGTTATGAGCGCCGTCCGGCTGGCAAGGGGCGCGACCGGCAGGGAAAAGCTCGTGAAGTTCGACGGCTGCTACCACGGACACTCCGACGCAATGCTCGTCGGCGCAGGCTCCGGCGCTCTGACGCAGGGCGTGCCCGATTCCGCAGGCGTCACCCGCGGCGCGGCGCAGGATACCCTGCTCGCAAAGTTCAACGATCTGAACAGCGTCGCCGCGCTGTTTGAGGCAAACCCCGGGCAGATCGCCGCCGTCGTCGTCGAGCCAGTGGCCGCGAATATGGGCGTTGTACCTCCCGCTGAAGGATTCCTGCCCGGGCTGCGCCAGCTGTGCGACCGCCACGGCGCGCTCCTGATTTTCGACGAAGTCATTACCGGGTTCCGGCTGGGGCTCGGCGGCGCGCAGGCCTACTTTCACGTGAAGGCCGACCTTGTCACCTTCGGTAAGATCGTCGGCGGCGGGATGCCCGTTGGCGCTTACGCAGGCCGCCGGGAACTGATGCGGCAGGTCGCGCCGCTCGGCCCTGTCTATCAGGCTGGCACCCTCTCCGGGAATCCCGTCGCAATGGCGGCAGGTCTGGCGCAGATCCGCCTCCTGCAGGAACGCCCCGAGGTTTACGGCGAAATCGAGACGAAGGCCGAACGGCTGGCGCAGGGCTTGCGCCAGTGCGCCGGGAAATATGGCGTCCCGCTTCAGGTCAACCGCTGCGCCGGGCTGGTCTGCCCCTACTTTACCGCAGCGCCGGTCCGCTCGTTCGATGACGCGAAGCGCTCCGATCTCGACCGGTTCCGCACATACTTCCACGCCATGCTGGCGCGCGGGATTTACCTTGCCCCGTCGCAGTTTGAGGCGGTGTTCGTGAACGCAAGCCACGCCGACGAGGATATCGAAGCCGCCTGCGCCGCAGCAGACGCGGCCTTCGCCGCCCTCGCCGGCGCGGAAAGCGGATCGGAGGGCGCAAAATGCGGCAGTTTTGGATCATAGGAGCCGGGACTGGCGCGCCCGAAGGGCTGACCGGCGAAGCGCGCGCCGCGCTGCTGCGTGCCGACCGCGCCTTCGCCGTCCCCCGCCTGGCGGAACGCTTATCTGCCCTGCGCCCGGTTGAAGCCGTCCCCCTTTCGCAGCTGGCCGAGGCCGCGACCGCTGCGGAAGTCCCCGGCGCGGCCCTGCTGGTTTCCGGCGATCCCGGCTTTTTCAGCGCCGCCCGATCGCTTCGGCAGGCGCTGGCCCCCTTTGGGGAGGTGTCTGTGCTGTGCGGCGTAAGCAGCCTGCAAGCCTTCTGCGCGCGCCTTGGCGAACGCTGGGACGACGCGGCCTTTTTCAGCCTGCACGGACGCGCGGGCGGTCTGCTCGGAGCCGTCAGCTACCAGCCGAAGGTGTTCGCCCTCACCGGCGGGCAGAAGCGGGCGCAGGATCTTTGCCGCGAGCTGGCCGAAGCCGGGCTTGGCGGCGTGCGCGTTGCCGTCGGAGAAGACCTGGGAGCGCCCGGGGAACGGATCTTCCACGGCACAGCCGAACAGGCGGCGGCGCTCGATTGCGGCGACCTCGCGGTGCTCCTGGTCGAAAACGACCGCCCTGCCGATCCCTCCCGGGCGCTGTTCGACCGCGATTTTGTCCGTGGCAAAGTGCCGATGACCAAGCAGGAAATACGGTGGGCGGCGGCGGCGCTGCTCTCCCCAGGGCCGGAAGACACCGTTTACGACATCGGCGCAGGCACTGGCTCGGTCGCGCTCGAACTTGGGCGGCGCGCCTGCCGGGGAATGGTTTATGCGGTCGAACGCTCGCCGGAAGCGCTCGACCTGCTTGATACCAACCGCCGCGCGCTCGGCGGCTTCAACGTGCTGCCTGTCGCAGGCCGCGCGCCCGAAGCCCTGCGGGATTTGCCCGCCCCGGACGCGGCGTTTATCGGCGGCTCCGGCGGGGAGCTTCCCGTCATCCTGACCGCCCTGCGGGAGAAAAATCCCGCCGTGCGCGTAGTCATAAGCGCCATAGCGCTGGAAACGCTCGAACAGGCGCGCCGCGCCCTCCGCGAATGCGGTTTCGCAGACGTGGAAGTTTGCCAGATCGCCGCCGCGCGGGGCAGGCCGGCGGGCGGTCACACCCTGCTGACCGCGAACAATCCCGTGTTCCTGCTCTCCGGAGGAGGCCTGCGCGATGCATGACCGTTTCCTGATCGCCGGGACGGGCTCCGGCTGCGGCAAAACGACCGTTGCCGCAGCGGTTCTGCGGGCGCTGTCGCGGCGGGGCGTCCCGCTGCGCGCCTTCAAGTGCGGCCCCGATTACATCGATCCCATGTTCCATACCGCCGCCCTCGGCGTGCCCTCGCGCAGCCTTGACCTGTTCTTTGAGACCGAAACGGGCGTGCGCGCCCAGCTTGCGCGGGCGCTCTCCACCGGCGCGGTCGGCGTGATCGAAGGCGCGATGGGCTTTTATGATGGGGCGTTGGGCACGACCGACGCCGCGTCCGCCGCCCATCTCGCCCGCGCCACCGGCACGCCCGCCGTGCTTGTCGCCCGTCCGAAAGGGCAGTCGCTTTCGCTCGCGGCGGTGCTGAAAGGCTTCCGCGACTTTGCGCCGAATACCCTCGCCGGGGTGATCCTGAACGGCGTTTCACCGGGGATGTATCCCTATTATCGCGGGATTGCCGAACAGGCGGGCCTGCCCGCCTATGGCTTCCTGCCCGATCTGCCGGAAGCGGGCTTCCCCGACCGGCACCTTGGGCTGGTCACGGCGGGGGAGATCGCAGGCTTGCAGGGCAAGCTCGACCGTCTCGCCGACGCGGCGGAGCAGTCGATTGACCTGAACGGCCTGCTGGCGCTCGCGGCGCGCGCGCAGCCAATCCCTGACCGAACAGATGCGCTGGCGTCGGCTTGCAGCGGGAAGGTGCGCGTCGCCGTTGCCCGTGACGCGGCCTTCTGCTTCTATTACGACGATAACTTCGATGTGCTGCGGGAGCTGGGCGCGGAGCTTGTCGAATTTTCGCCCCTCGAAGACCGGTCGCTGCCCGAAGGGACGCAGGGGGTTTACCTTGGAGGCGGGTATCCGGAGCTGCACGCCGCCCGCCTCGCCGCCAACGCAGAAATGCGGCAGGCGATCCGGCAGGCGGTTGGGCGCGGCCTGCCGGTAATCGCCGAATGCGGAGGATTCCTTTACCTGCTGCACGAGCTTGCAGGCGCGGACGGCGTGCCCTACCCGATGGCGGGCGCGCTGCCCGGCGCGGCGCGTCTGACCGACCGCCTGCAGCCCTTCGGCTACGTTACCCTGACTGCCGAAAGCGACTCGCTGCTCGCGCGCCGCGGGGAAACCATCCGCGCCCACGAGTTCCATTACGCGCAGGCGGAGGACGCGGGCGGCGGTTTCCGCGCCGTCAAGCCAAACGGCAGGGGCTGGCCGTGCGTCCACACCGGGCCGGCCCTTTACGCGGGCTTTCCGCACCTGTATTTCCGTTCCAATCCTGAATTCGCGGCGCGTTTTGTGCGGAAATGCGCCGCCGTGAGGTGATCGTTATGACACAACTGGAAAACGTCCTTGCGGGCGTCCGCCCGCCCTGTGAAACGAGTATGGAGGCGGCGCGTGCGCGCTTCCGCAGCCTGGCCATGCCGCTGGGCAGCCTGGGACGGCTGGAAGACGCGGTCGTCCGCCTTGCCGGAGCCCAGCGGGCTGTTTTGCCGCAGATTGACCGGCGCGCCGTGGTGGTATTCTGCGCCGATAATGGCGTCGTCGCGCAGGGCGTGACCCAATGCGGGCAGGAGGTGACCGCAGTCGTCGCCGAAAACATGAACGACGGGAAAAGCGCGGTCTGCCGCATGGCGGCGCGCAGCGGCATGGAAGTCTTCCCGGTCGATATCGGCATTGCGCGCGAGGTACGGGGCGACCGCATCCTGCGCCGCAAGCTGCTGTACGGTACGCGGGACTTCACTGTGGAGCCCGCCATGTCCCGGGAAATCTGTATCCGGGCGCTGGAGGTCGGGATCGAAATGGCGCAGCGCTGCGCCGCCGGGGGCTATCAGCTGCTTTGCGCCGGGGAAATGGGCATCGGCAACACGACGACCGCCGCCGCCGTCACGGCGGCGCTGCTGGGGCTCCCGCCCGAGGAAGTCGCCGGACGTGGCGCAGGGCTGTCCTCCGAAGGGCTTGCGCGCAAGGTCGAGGCGATCCGCCGCGGACTGCGCCTGCACCGGCCTGACCCGTCGGACCCGGTCGGCGTGCTGGCGGCGGTCGGCGGGCTGGATATTGCCGGGATGGCGGGGCTGTATCTGGGCGGCGCGGCCTGCGGCGTGCCCGTCCTGCTGGACGGCGTCATTTCGGCGGCGGCTGCGCTGGCGGCGGTGCGTCTGTGCCCTGCGGCGGCGGGCTGTCTCCTGCCCTCCCACCAGTCGGCGGAACCCGCAGGGAAACGGCTGCTGGAAGCGCTGGCCATGGAACCGATCCTGACGGCGGGCCTGCGGCTGGGCGAAGGCACGGGCGCGGTAGCGGCGGCGGCGGTGCTCGATTTGGCGCTGACGGTCTATCGCGAAATGCCCGGCTTTGACGACGTTGGCATTGAGGCGTACCAGCCGCTGGCCTGACAGGAGGATGCTATGCTGATTGTAGTCGCCGGGGGCGCGGCCTCCGGCAAATCGGAGCACGCCGAACGGCTGCTCTGTGAAGCCGCCCCGCCGGGGCAGCGGCTGTACGTCGCGGCCATGCAGCCCTTCGGGGAAGCAGCGCGGCGGCGGATTGAGCGGCACCGCGCCTTACGCGCCGGGAAGGGCTTCGACACCGTGGAGCGCTATACCGACCTTGCCGGGTTCGTCCCCACCCGCCGGTACGAGGGCGTGCTGCTCGAATGCCTGCCCAACCTGCTTGCTAACGAGCTGTTTTCGCCCGAAGGCGCGGGAGAGGATGCGGCGCAGACGGTCGAAGACGGCGTTTCCGCGCTTGCCAGCCGGTGCGGCACGCTGATTGTCGTGACCGGCGAACTCTTTTCGGACGGGCGCGCGTATCCGCCGGAAACCATGCGTTATCTGCACCTGCTGGCGGGGCTGGGGCGCGCGCTTGCCGCGCGGGCGGACGCGGCCTATGAATCGGTCTGCGGCATTTTGTGCCCGGTCGGGGAAGGGGGCGCGCGATGAAGGCGGTTTGGAGCGGCTTCTGCGTCGTGTTCTCGCTCTATTCCACACTTCCCGTGCCGCAGGCCCCGTGGGAGGAAAAGACCATGCGCTGGGCGCTCGCCTTCCTGCCGCTGGTCGGCGCGCTGATCGGCGGGCTCGAACTGGTGTGGTTCGCCTTCTGCCGCGCCTTCGGCGCGGACGGCCTGTTTTACGCCGCGTTTGCGGCGCTGCTGCCTGTTGCGGTCAGCGGCGGTATCCATCTGGATGGGCTGGCGGATACCTGCGACGCGCTGTGTTCCTTCGGCGACCGGGAAAAGCGGCTTGCCATCCTGAAGGACCCGCACATTGGCGCGTTCGGCGTGCTCTGGCTGGCGTCGTTCCTGCTGGCGGAAACCGCGTGCTTTGCGCAGCTGTACCGTACGCCTGCCTTTTGGCCGTGCGCGGCGGCGGCTCCGGCGCTCGCGCGGGCGCTCGGGGGGCGTAAGATCGTCGCCATGCCCTGTGCGAAAGGCTCCGGGCTGGCGCGCCAGTTTGCCGATAACAGCGACCGGCGCGCGGTCTCCCGCCTGCTCGCTATCGAAGGGATACTGTTGGCGGCGCTGCTGTTGGCGGGGACGTTCCGGTGGGGCGCGTTCGCGGCGGGCTGGACGGCGTTCGCGCTGCTCCTGCCAGCCGTTTGGAGCGCCGCCCACCGGCGGCTCTGTCTGCGGGATTTCGGCGGGATCACCGGCGACCTTGCCGGGTTTTATATTTCGACGGCCGAGCTGCTTTTGCTGGCGCTCGCCGCCATAGGAGGGCTGTTCATATGACGGTGTTGTTCATCGGCGGCGCGTATCAGGGGAAGGCCGCGCTTGCGCGGGAGCGGTACCCGGAACTGCCGCTCGTGCAGGGACTGCATCTTCAGGTACGGCAGGTGCTGGAAGCGGGCGGCGACCCGTCGGCGCTGCTGCCCGGGCTGCTGGGAAAGGTGGTCGCCTGCGACGAGCTTGGCTGCGGCGTCGTACCCGTCGATCCGTTTGAGGACCGCTGGCGGGAAGAGACCGGACGGCTGTGCTGTGCGCTTGCCGCGCAGGCTGACGCGGTCTATCGGGTATGGGCAGGGATCCCGCAGCGGATCAAATGACCCGCCGGGAAGGTTCCCTTTTCGAGGAATAAGATTCAAGGAGGAATCGAACATGGAATTACCGATCCCCACGCATTTGCGAGGGTATTTGACCCCATGCGGCGATGAAAACGACGAATACAGCGTAACGGGGGAACTGCATTGCCCATGCGGCGGAGACTTTGAGGCCTGGGAGAGCAATGGCCGCTGCCTGCTCCGGCTGGCCTGCGCCCGCTGCGGGCGGGAGCTGCTGCTTTATGACGCGAGCCGCCACGGCTGGAACGGTTTCGTCTGCCACGCGGATTCGATCGATCATGCCAAACCGCTCGCGCGTTATGCGTGTCCGACGTGCGGAAAGACGGAATTTGCCGTTACCGTGACGGTCGGTTCGCAGGGGCGGGAGGACTTTCTGGAGGAATGCGTCGCCTTTGAAAAGGGCTTCACGCCCGAGGACTGGGTCGACGCGTTCGAAAGCCTGACCGTTACGCTCGACTGCAAAGGCTGCGGCGCGCATGAGGAAGCCTGGGCGGCGCTCGAAGCGATGTGACGGCCCGCCCACGGGATAGATCGGGAAAGGGGGAACGGGGATGTGGTTTGCGGCCCTGGCCGCGATAGGCTTTGCGCTCGACGCATTGTTTGGCGACCCGGCGTGGTTATACCATCCGGTCTGCGCCATCGGCGCGCTGATCGCATGGACGGAAAAAAGGCTGCGCCGCTGGCTCCCGGCGACACCGGCGGGCGAAACGGCGGCGGGCGTGTTGCTGTGGTTGTTCGTCACCGGCGCGAGCGTGGGCGTGACGGCGGGAGCGCTTGCGCTGCTGGGGCGGCTGTCGCCGTGGCTGCGCTTCGCGGCGGAGGCGGTGCTGTGCGGGCTGATCCTTGCGCGGGACAGCCTGCGCCGCGCGGGCGGGCACGTGGAAACGGCGCTTGCGGGTTCGCTCGAAGCGGGGCGGGAGGCGGTCGGCTGGTATGTCGGGCGCGATGTATCCGGCCTGTCGGCGGAGGGCGTGCGCAAAGCCGCCGTCGAGACGGTCGCGGAGAACACGACCGACGGCGTGATCGCGCCCCTGCTCTTCCTGCTGCTGGGCGGCGCGCCGCTTGGGATGTGGTATAAGGCGGTGAACACGCTTGATTCCATGGTTGGCTATCACAACGACGCCTATGAATATTTGGGCAAGTGCTCGGCGAGGCTGGATGATCTCGCGAACTGGCTCCCGGCGCGCCTGTCGGCGCTGCTGTTGATCGCGGCGGCGGCGCTGTCCGGGCTGGACGCAAAAGCCGCGCTGCGCATCTGGCGGCGCGACCGCCGCAAACAGAAAAGCCCCAACGCGGGGCAGACCGAAGCGGCAGTCGCGGGCGCGCTCGGCGTGCAGTTGGGCGGCGACGCGGTTTATTTTGGCAGGCGGGTCGAAAAGGCGGCGCTGGGCGACGCGCTCCGACCGGTGGAGGATGCAGATATCCGCCGCGCGGTACGGCTGATGGATTTGGCGTCGCTGCTCGCGCTGGGGCTGGGCGTGCTGGCGCGGGCGCTCCCCGCGCTGCTTTGAACCGGCATTCTCAGGCGGAAAAGACGGATATGGGCGGAATCGTGTCGCCAGGCGGCGGCGTTCGGCAGGGACTCGGACGGATCGCAAAAAACCGCCGTATCACGGCGGATCAATCGCTTACAAACACAGGTGTTTTGAAAGGAAGGCTGGGAAAGATGCTGACGCACGGCGGAGATTTGGACGGCTATGCCCGCCGGTACCCGGGGCGGGAGCCGCTTGATTTTTCGGCGAACCTGAACCCGTTAGGGATGCCGCAGGCTGTGCGCGCGGCGCTGCATGAGGCGGTCGAAGGCTGCGCGCGTTATCCCGACCCGCTCTGCCGCGACCTGCGGGAAGCGCTGGCCGGACACTGGCGGCTCGACCCGGCGCAGATCTTTTGCGCCAACGGCGCGGCGGAAGCGTTCGACCGGCTTGCCGCCGTTCTGAAGCCGCGCACGGCGCTGCTCGTCGCCCCGGCCTTTTCGGAGTACGAGCGGGCGCTGACAGCGGCGGGCTGCGCCTGCCGTTTTCACACGCTGCGCCGGGAGGAAGGCTTTGCGCTGACCGGCCGTATCCTGCCGGAGATCGGCGCAGGCATTGATGCGGTATTCCTCGGCTCGCCGAATAACCCGACCGCACAGGCGGTCGACCTGCGGCTGCTGGAAGCCGTCGCGGAGCGCTGCGCGGCGGCGGGCGCGTGGCTGATCGTTGACGAATGCTTCGGCGGTTTCCTTGCGGACGACCGGGAGCGTTCGCTGCTGCGGAGGCTCTCGCAGTACGACCGGCTGGTCGTCGTCCGGGCGTTCACCAAGCGGTACGCGCTCGCCGGGGTACGGCTGGGCTGGTGCGTGGCGCAGGACCCGGCGCTGATCGAAGCGCTCTGCGCGGCGGGGCAGCCGTGGAACGTATCCTATCTCGCCCAGAGGGCGGGGCTGGCGGCGCTCGGCTGCGAGGGCTTCGAGGCCGAGACCGTGCGGCTGGTCGCGCGCGAACGGGCGTTCCTGTCGGACGGCCTGCGCCGTCTGGGGCTGTGGGTATGCCCGGGGCAGGCGAATTTCGTATTGTTCCAAAGCAAAAGCCCAGACCTGTCGGAACGGCTGCTGCCGCGCAGCATTTTGCTGCGGGACTGCTCGGATTTCCGGGGGCTGGGGCCGGGCTGGTACCGCGCGGCGGTGCGCAGCCGTGCAGAAAACGAGCGCCTGCTGCAGGCGCTCGGGGAGGTGTAAACAAATGGCAAAGCCGATCATGGTGCAGGGAACCTGCTCCAACGCGGGCAAAAGCGTGATCGCCGCCGCGCTCTGCCGCATCTTCCGGCAGGACGGCTACCGGGTCGCGCCGTTCAAGGCGCAGAATATGGCGCTCAATTCCTTCGTCACGGCAGACGGGTTGGAACTGGGGCGCGCGCAGGCGATGCAGGCGGAAGCCGCCGGGATCGCGCCCGACGTGCGTATGAACCCGATCCTGCTCAAACCGACCGGCGAAACCGGTTCGCAGGTGATCGTAAACGGGAAGCCGGTCGGCGTCCGCAGCGCGAAGGATTACTGGGGCGACCGGCGGGCGCTGCGCCCGGTCGTACAGGCGGCGTATGAAAGCCTTGCGGCCGAATATGATATCATCGTGATCGAGGGCGCGGGAAGCCCTGCGGAGATCAATTTGAGGCAGGACGACCTTGCCAACATGGGCGTCGCCGAGCTGACGGATTCGCCGGTGGTACTGGTCGGCGACATTGACCGGGGCGGCGTGTTCGCCTCGCTTTACGGCACGGTGAAGCTGCTCACGTCTGCCGAACAGGCGCGCATCCGGGGGCTGATTATCAATAAATTCCGGGGCGACCTGAGCCTTCTCCGCCCGGGGCTGACGATGCTTGAGGAGCTGACCGGCAAGCCGGTGCTGGGGGTGATCCCGTATGCGCCGCTCGACCTGGACGACGAGGACAGCCTGTCCGAACGCCTTACGCAGCGCGTTTCACGCGGGCTGCTGGATATCGTAGTCGTCCGCCTGCCGCACCTGTCGAACTTTACCGATTTCAGCGGGCTGGAGCGTCTGCCAGAGGTCGGGGTGCGGTATGCGTCGAAGCCGGAGGAGCTGACGCGCGCCGACCTGCTGATCCTGCCGGGGACGAAGTCGACCCTTGCCGACCTGAAATGGCTGCGGGAAAGCGGCATGGAGACCTGTCTCCTGCGGCTGCACGAGGCGGGGACGCCGGTCGTCGGCATCTGCGGCGGCTATCAAATGCTGGGCGCGCGCCTTTGCGACCCGGAAGGGCAGGAAGGCGGCGGCGAACTGCGCGGCGTCGGCCTGCTCCCGGTGGAGACGGTCTTCCGCGCCGAAAAAACCACGGCGCAGGCACGGGGACGGGTACTGCCGCTCGAAGGTTTCTTCGGGAGCCTGTCGGGGGCGGAGACCGCGGGCTATGAGATCCACATGGGCGAGACCGTGCGGATGGAGGGCGCGCAGCCGTTCCAGCAGCTTTTGCGCGGGACGGAGACCGTCGCCGACGGCTGCGTGAGCGGGCGGGTGCTGGGGACGTATCAGCACGGCCTGTTCGACGGCGGCGAGCTGCCGCGGCGGCTGGCTGCGCTGTTGGCCGAGCGGCGCGGCCTGACCTGGGAAGCGCCTGCCGTCGACCCGGAGCGGCAGCGGCAGGCGGAGTATGACAAGCTGGCGGAGCTCGTGCGCGGGGCGCTCGATCTGCCGCAGATTTACCGTATTTTGGAGGGGGAACAATGACCGGATTGATCCATATTTACTGCGGGGACGGCAAAGGCAAAACCACAGCCGCCATGGGGCTGGCGCTTCGGGCGGCGGGACGTGGCCTGCCGGTGACGGTCGCACAGTTTTTGAAGGATGGGGACTCGGGGGAATGCTGTATCCTGCGGCAGTTGCCGACGGTGACGCTGCTGGCGGCAAACCCCTGCGGCAAGTTTTCCTTTCAGATGGACGGGGCGGAGCGCGCGGAGACTGCGGCATGCCTGCAAGCGCTGTTCCGGAAGGCGACGGCGCAGGCGGAAGCCCCGGGTCTGCTGGTGCTCGACGAGATCTGCGGGGCGCTGTCCGGCGGCTTCCTTGCGGTGGAAGAGGTGCTGCGCTTCCTGCGAACAAAACCGGGGACGCTTGAGGTCGTGCTGACCGGGCGCGAGCCCTGTGAAGCGCTCTGCGAAGCCGCCGACTATCTGTCGGAGATTGTAAAACGCCGCCACCCCTACGACCGGGGCGTCGCGGCAAGGGAGGGGATCGAAAAATGAACGGTTTCAAGGCTCCAGGCGCGATCGAAAAGCGCAGCTTTGCGATCATTGAGGAGGAGCTTGGCGGGCGCGCTTTCCCGGAAGGGGTCGGCGAGGTTATCAAGCGTGTGATCCACACGACGGCGGATTTCGACTATGCCGAAAACCTTGCCTTTTCGCCGGATGCGGTCGCCCATGCCAAAGCGGCGCTGCAAGCGGGTGCGACGGTCGTCACCGACACCAATATGGCGCTCGCGGGTATCAGCAAACCGGCGCTGGCGGCGCTGGGAGGCCGGGCGGTATGCTTTATGGCCGACCCGGAGGTCGCCGCCGAAGCCAAAGCGCGCGGCGTAACCCGGGCGGCGGTTTCGATGGAGCGCGCCGCAAAGCTGGAAGGCGCGGTGATCTTTGCGATTGGCAACGCGCCGACGGCGCTGCTTCGCCTGCACAAGCTGGCGGAGGAAGGCGCGGTCTCGCCCGCGCTGGTGATCGGCGTACCGGTCGGGTTTGTCAACGTCGTCGAGGCAAAGGAGCTGTTCCATGGCGGGGAAACGCCATATATCATCGCGCGCGGGCGCAAGGGCGGCTCCAACGTAGCGGCGGCGATCGTCAACGCGCTGCTGTACCAGCTTGTTAAAAGGGAGGGCTTTTAAGATGAAAAGGGCATTGGCGGCGGTCAGCTTCGGCACCACTTATCCGGACGCGCGCGAAGCGATCGCACAGATCGAAGCCGGCCTGTGCGCGGCGCTGCCGGGATATGATTTTTACCGGGCGTTCACGTCGTCGATCGTGCGCCGTCGGATCGAGCAGGCGGAAGGGGTGCGCATCCCCGGCGCGGGGGAGCTGATGGAACAGCTTGCCGCCGCTGGTTATGAGGAGGTGCGCTGCCAGAGCCTGCACGTGATGCCGGGTCTGGAATACGAAAAGATGTGCGCCGAGATCGCGCCATATCGGGAGCGGTTCCAACGGTTTACGGTCGGCGCGCCGCTGCTGGCGAAGCCCGAAGACTGCCTTACGGTCTGCGAGGGCTTGCTGGACGGTATCCCGGCGCGCGCGCCGGACGAAGCCTATGTGTACATGGGGCACGGTACCGGGCACTTCGCGAACGCGGTCTACAGCGAATTGGAAAACCGGTTCCGGGCGCTGGGCGCGGAGCGGGTCTATGTCGCGACGGTCGAGGGCTTCCCGGGGTTCCAATACGTCCGGGACCGGCTGCGGGCGCGGCGGGTGCGCCGGGTGACGCTGGCGCCGCTGATGGTCGTAGCGGGCGACCATGCGCGCAACGACCTGGCAGGCGACGGGGAAGACAGCTGGAGATCGATGCTCCTGCGGGACGGCGTCGAGGTACGGCTTGACCTGCGCGGCCTGGGCGAGATCGCGGCGGTGCGCGAACTGTTCGCGGCCCACTGCCAGGACGGGCTGTAAGCTGTGCTTGCGGGATGCGTCAGGGCTGCCACAGCCCCAACGCGGCTTTCCAGCGCAGCACGCGGCCGACCGCTTCATCCAGCCGCGCGGCGTCGATTTCCCCGGATTCGGCGGCGGCAAGCACCGCCGCATAGTCTTCCGGCAGGTCGGAGGTGATCAGCAGGTCGTTCCCCGCAAGCACGGCGGACACCGCGGCCGATCTGCCGCCCGCCGCCTGCCGTACCCCTTCCATCGCGAGGTCGTCGGTCATGGCGACGCCCTGAAAATCCAGCTCACCGCGCAGCAGCCCATGCACGGCGGGGGAGAGCGAGGCGGGATGCCCGGCGTCCATACATTCCACGATATTATGGGAGACCAAAACCGCGTCGGCGCCTGCGTCGATGCCCGCCGCGAAGGGGAGCAGGTCGCATTCCAGGAAGTCGGTCAGGCTGCGCCGGTCGAACGCCGTTCCGGTATGCGTATCGGCGTTATTGCCATACCCGGGGAAGTGCTTGAGCACGCTGCCGACGCCGTCGGCCTGCATCCGCCCGACAACGGCGGCAATGTATTGGGCGGTCGCCTGTGCATCCTGCCCCAGCGTGCGCGGATAAATGAAGTCGGACGGATCCTGTGAAACGTCCGCGACCGGCGCAAGGTTGATATCGATGCCAAGGGAGCGCAGCAGCGCGTCCTTTTCGGCGGTCTCGCGCAAGATCTCGTCAAGCCCTCCGGCGGCGTACAGCGCCTGCGGTGAACGGAAGCGTTCGGCGCGGAATGCGGCCTTTCCGCTGGCGCGGACGACGGAGCCGCCTTCCTCGTCGACCCCGAAGAACAGGGGGATCGCAGCGGCGGCGCGTTCTTCTTCCAGCGCGGCGCGAAGCGTTTCCGGGGTCTGCCCGGTGAAGTCCTGCCCGAACAGCAGGAACCCGGCGGGCTGATACCGGGCGGCTTGGCGGACGGTCCCGCTGCTCGGCCTGCGCGCAAGGAAGAGCTGCCCTATCTTTTGCGGCAGGCTCATGTGCGCGACGAAATCGGCGACGGGATTGTCAGGCCGCAGGCTGGACGCGGCAGGCATGATGGGGGAGACCTCCCGGACGGAGGCTTTCCGGGCTGACGCGGCGGGGGCCTGCGCAGCGCACGCGGACAACGGAAGGACAAATAAAAGGGCGAGCAGCGGGAACCATTTTCGGAACATGATCAGGGCCTCGATTCATAAAAGATCAGGAAGGCGGGCGCGCCTTCTTTTGTTATCTTACCACACCGGCGCGGATTTTACCAGCGCGCGGAATGAAAGCGGCGCGGAGCGTCTTCCGTCATGAGCGGTATTCCGGAGCGGCGCGCAGCGCCCGGAAGCGGAGCGCGCCAAGGCGCGGATTCCCCAAAAGCCGCGCAACGTGCTTTTGCTGCAAAAAAAGGCCGGCATCCCTGCCGGTCTGAAACCATTCATTTCGATTTAGACTGCCGGTACTTATCCACCGGATAAAGATACAGCGCTTCGGGATTCGGCGCCGGGCGCAGCAGATCCATTCCGGCTCCACAACGGCGGTCACGCGGGTGGGGAAATACGGAACCAGAATTCCGACTTGGGGACACCGAACGCCTGCTGTGTATAGACCTCGCCGGAACGGTTGACGCCGTCCGGCTCCTGCTCGACCTCGCCGATATACCACGAAGCCCGTCCAAAGTCAACGGCAAACGCGGCGCAAAAAAGATCCCCCCGCGCGCCGCGCGGAGGGATCGATCTTATTCTGCGGTAAAGGGCAGCAGGGCCACGTGGCGCGCGCGCTTGATTGCCTCGGTCAGCTGGCGCTGATGGGCGGCGCAGGTGCCGGTCATGCGGCGCGGAAGGATCTTGCCGCGCTCGGACATATAACGGCGCAGCTTGGCTACGTCCTTATAATCGATGGATTCCATCTTATCCACGCAGAAAGCGCAAACCTTTCTGCGGCGGCGTCCGCCGCGGGGGCCGCGGTCGGGACGGGGAGTAAACTCTTTCTTGGTTTCTTCCATTGTCAATAAACCTCCTTTTTCCGGTTTTGTTTCAGTTAGGGACTGTGAAGGGATCGGCCACAGCCTTAGAACGGTACGTCGCCTTCGTCGTCATCGGAAAGCTCGGCGAAATCGCTGCTTCCGGTGGGCATATCGAATGCGGGGGCGGCGGGAGCGCTGTAACTCTGCGAAGCGCGCGGCGCGGCGTCGTAGCTATCGGACGGGTAACCGCCATAGCCGCCTTCCTCGCGGGCCTTCTTGGTCTCGCCGAAGGAAACCTCGTCGCAGTTGATCTCGATGGAAACGCGCTTGCTGCCGTTCTTATCCTCCCAGTTCCGGGACTGGATGCGCCCCACCACGATCGCCATCATGCCTTTGGTAAACCATTGCTTGACGAATTCGGCCTGACGGCCCCAGGCGATGCAGTCGATGAAATCGGTCTGCCGGTTGCCGTTGGCGTCTTTCCGGCCGCGGTCGATCGCGAGCGAAAAGGACGCGACCGCCATATTGGATTGGGTGTGACGCAGTTCAGGGTCGCGGGTGAGGCGGCCCATGAGGATCGCTTTGTTCAGCATTTCTCCACCAGCCTTATTCCTGCGCGATGATCATGGAGCGCATGATGTTGTCGTCGATCTTGTACTTACGGTCGAGCTCAGCCGGGAACGTCGGCTCGCTGGTGAACTCAATGAGGGTATAATGACCCTCCATGAGGTCGTTGATCGGGTAAGCGAGCCTGCGCTTGCCCCAATCGTCGATCTTGCCGACGGTACCGTGTTCCTCGATCAGGGACTTAAACTTGTCCACGACCGCAGCGGTCTCCTCATCACCCAGGGTGGGGTTGACAATGAAAAGAGTTTCGTATTTGCCAGTAACCTTTGCCATGTTTGAAGCACCTCCTTCTGGACTTATGGCCCACGCCCGTATGGCATGGGCAAGGATATAGCAGGAACCCTCGGGCGCCTGCCAGAAGATTCCTTATTTATTGTACCAGACAAACCGGAAATGTCAAGAAAAATCGCGGCGCTTTTTCAGATTTTTTCTGGAAAAATTTCAAAAAGAGGATTGACGCGGGCGGGATTGTGTGATAGAATATATCCGTTGCACAGCGGTGGAGCCTTTCGGCGGGCCGGTGATGCATCCGCTGGTGTGGCTCAGAGGTAGAGCAGCTCACTCGTAATGAGCAGGCCGTGGGTTCGATTCCCACCACCAGCTCCAGGATCCCCGTTGCTTCGTTGCGAAGCGGCGGGGTTTTATTTTTCGCAAAGCGGGGGAATTTTTCACCGGCTGCGCCGAGCGTTCGGCGCCTGGGATAATTTACGGTTGCACTCTGCTAAAAATGTGATATACTAAAGGAAAGAAGGAATTCGGATTCGGAAAGGGGAGCTTTCACATGCTGAATCAGGAGCTGGTCGGGCTGGGCAAAAAACGCTCGACCATCCGTGAGCTTTTTGAATATGGCAACGCCCGGGCAAAGGCCGTTGGACGGGAAAATATTTTCGATTTTTCGATCGGGAACCCAAACGTTCCCGCCCCGGACGCCGTCCGCGCCGCGCTGCTGGATCTGCTGCAAAACGGCGACCCGGTGGCGCTGCATGGCTACACCTCGGCGCAGGGCGCGGAACCCGTGCGCGCCGCGATCGCCGGATCGCTGAACCGCCGTTTTGGCACGCGTTATACGGCGGGCAGCCTGTATATGACGGTCGGCGCGGCGGCGGCGGTCTCGATCTGTTTCAAGGCGCTGTGCAGCGCGCCCGAAGACGAATTTATCGTCTTTGCGCCGTACTTTCCGGAATATAAAGTATTCATTGAGCAGGGCGCGAAGGCGCGCTGCATAGCGATCCCGGCGCAGCCCGCCGATTTCCAGATCGATTTTGACGCGTTCGCACGCAGCCTGTCCCCGCGAACCCGCGGCGTCGTGGTGAACTCGCCCAGTAACCCCTCGGGGGCGGTCTATTCGGCGGAAACCTTGACCCGACTGGCTGCGGTCTTGCAGGAGAAGTCGGCGGAGTACGGGCACGCGATCTACCTGATCTCGGACGAACCCTACCGTGAGATCGTGTACGACGGCCTGGAAGCGCCATGTCCGGCGGCGTTCTATCCGGCGACGCTGATGTGCTATTCCTACTCGAAGTCGCTGTCTCTGCCAGGTGAACGGATCGGCTACATCGCCGTACCGGACGTGCTGGAGGCGGAAGACCTGTATGCGGCGGTCTGCGGCGCGGGGCGCGTGCTGGGATATGTGAACGCGCCGAGCCTGTTCCAGCTTGTAGCGGCGCGCTGTGCGGAGGAGACGGCGGACCTGTCGGTCTATGCCGAAAACCGCCGCATCTTATATGAAGGGCTTACGGGCATGGGGTACCGTTGCGTGAAACCAGACGGCGCATTTTACTTGTTCCCGCAGACGCTGGAAGCGGACGACCGCGCCTTCTGCGAGCGGGCAAAGCAGTATGACCTGCTGGTCGTGCCGGGCGCGGATTTCGGCGCGCCGGGGCACATGCGTATTTCCTATTGCGTGCAGACCGAACAGATCGTTCGCGCTCTGCCGCTGTTTCAGCGGCTCGCGGAGGAATACGGCGTAAAGCCGATATGACCGGGCGTCCCGCCCAGATTGACCGCACGCGGCAAAATCAAACGGCTTGTTGTCCGTCTGCGGCGCAAGACGTCCTCCCGGATCCTCTCAAAGGGAGAGCCGCCGCCGCTGCCGGCGATGGGGCTTCCCACCCACCGTTTGGAAGGCCGTGATAAAACCGATCCTGGGCGATCTTGCAAAACTGAAAGCGAAAGGATGGGGTGAAAATGAAGGGATACCGATATGGCGTATTGGGCGCAGGGAATATGGGGCTTGCGATCGCGCGCGGGGCGGTGAACGCCGGGCGGTGCGCGGCGTCGGAGGTCCTGCTGTTCAACCGTTCGGAGGAAAAACGGGCGGCGCGCGCTGCGGAAGGCTTTGCGGTCACGGCGGATCCTTCCGTGCTGTACCGCGGCTGCGAGCAGGTGATCCTTGGGATCAAGCCGCAGAACTTCGACGAAGTGCTGCCGGTGTTGGCCGAAAGCCGGCCGGAGCCGAAGCCGCTGGTCATTTCGATCGCCGCCGGGGTGAGCTTCGCCAAAATGGAGGCGGCGCTTGGCGCGGACTGTCCCATGATCCGGGTGATGCCAAACACCCCGCTGTTGCTGGGGCTGGGCGCGAGCGCGCTGGTCAGGAACGCTGCCGCGACCGTGCCGCAGCTGGACGATGTGCGGGGGCTGTTTGATTCGATGGGGACGACCGTCGTTTTCGAGGAAGAGGACATGCTGAACGAAGTGATCCCGTACAACGGTTCCGCGCCCGCGTATGTATACGCTTTTATCGAAGGCATGACGCGCTCGGCGCAGTCGCATGGGATCGAGCGCGCGCAGGCGTTGCAACTGATTTGCAAGACCTTCATCGGGGCGGCGGAAATGGTGCTGCAAAGCGGGAAAACGCCTGCCGAGCTGATCCAGGAGGTTTGTTCGCCGGGTGGCACGACCATTGAGGCGGTCAAGGTGCTGAATGCCGCAGGGGTGAACAGCATCCTTGCCGAAGCAAGCGATAAGTGCATCGCCCGTGCATATGAGCTTGGAAAATAAACCGGAAAGCGGCTGACGCCAGTTACAGGGCGGCAGCCGCTGTTTTTTGCAGCGTGGGAACGGCGAAAGCGTCCGACCCCGCCTTGCCGTGCGCTTTCATTCCGGGAAGGGATGCGGCGGGCGTGTAAAAAAAGAAGCCCTGCCAGACGGCAGAGCTTCTTTGGATGTGCGAACAAGTTTTTACTTGAGGGTGACGGTCGCGCCAGCAGCCTCGAGCTTCTCCTTGATCGACTCGGCGTCTTCCTTAGAAGCCGCTTCCTTGATGACGGAGGGAGCCTCGTCGACCTTTGCCTTGGCTTCCTTGAGGCCGAGGCCGGTGATCTCGCGGACAACCTTGATCACGTTGATCTTGGAAGAGCCGGCGGAAGTCAGCTCAACGTCGAACTCGGTCTGCTCAGCAGCAGCGGCGGCTTCGCCGCCCGCAGCAGCGCCGCCGGCAACAGCGACAGGCATAGCGGAAACGCCAAACTCTTCTTCGAGAGCCTTGACCAGCTCAGCCAGCTCCAGAACCTTCAGTTCCTTTACGGCATCCATAATTTCTTGAATCGTCATGGTAGAATTACCTCCAATTTTGTAAGATTTGTCTTGAATTTACTCCGCAGCGGGAGCTTCTTCGGCAGGAGCGGCAGTCTTCTCCGCAACAAGGCTGGAGACGAGCGCTTCGCCGTCCTCGGTCTTCTTCGCGATATTGTCGAGCGCGATGACCAGCTGGGTGATCGGGAAGTTGAAGCCATAGAGGACCTGTGCGATGAGGCCTTCCTTGCTCGGCATATCGGCCAGACGCTGCACACCGGCGGCGTCGATCGCTTCGCCTTCGAGGAAACCGATCTTGATCTTGAAATTCTCATGGGTCTTCGCGTAAGCGGCGAGGATCTTTGCGGGAGCGACAACGTCGTCGGTCGTGCTGACGGCGAGGGCGGTAGTCCCATTCAGATGTTCGTCGAACGCGCTCAGGCCAAGTTCATCCGCGGCAAAACGGAGCATGGTGTTCTTTACGACCGAGTAATCAACGCCGGCGGCGCGCAGCTCACGGCGGAGCTTGGTGTCGTCTTCCACGTTGATGCCCTTGTAATCCACCAGCACACCGGCGGGGGAATTCTTGATCTTATCGACCAGAGAAGCAACCAGAGCCTTCTTTTCTTCGAGAACCTTTGCGTTAGGCATCTTGTTTCACCTCCATTACAAATAAAGTGCCCTCTTGTGCAAAGACACAGGAGGGCACAGCAAAAACAAGTTTTTCCGTGCTGACCTCGGCAGGCGGGCGGAGCCGTTCGCTCCCCAAAAGGGAGACCTGCTGTCTTTGACCAAGCACTTGTTAGTATAACAGACCCGGCAGGGCTTGTCAAGACATTGAAAGGCATTTTTTGCAAAAAAATGCGTGGCATGGGGCGACGGATAAAAGACTTTATCCCGGAACAGCAACGCCGCCCCAAACCTGTGCTTGAGCCATAGAAAGGACGATTTCCGTCGGTACTCCGGCGATCGCGTCGCCAAAGATCCCTTGCAGATCCCCGCTGCTCAGCATTTCTGCAAGCTGCGGTCTGGCCGCCGCTGCGGCGGCCAGACCGCGGGCTTGTATGCCGTCCTCGATGCGCTGTTGAAAAAGCCAGTGCATGAAGTGCGCCCGTTTCTCCAGCCGGAGGTAATAGGCCCGCGCCATCTCGTCGCTGCTGCGGGTGATGGTACCGCCGCCGCTGGAAGTGCAGGCGTTGCAGATATTCCCGTCTTCCCCGATCGCGACCGCCTGTGACAATTCGGCGGAGCATCCCGGCCGGATCGCCTCGTTGCGCGCGGCGTCAAAGCGGAACCACGCGTCGATCTTTGCCATGATCTCACGGGCATAGGCCGGATCCTGCGCCATGCGTTCCTGAACTGCGGGATGGATCACAACGGCTTTGCTTCCCGGCGGGACATTGCCCAGCGCATGGATCTCCTTCGGAGCGGTAAATCTGCCGTCGATCGACCCATAAAAGGGGTTCGCCCCGACCGGTTCCCAGTTTTCCAGCGTTTCTTTCGCCGCGTCCCCTTCCTGATACAACAGATAATGCGGATAATCGTTCCGCGTGCGCCAGTCGCTGCTGCTTGCGTCAAACACGTGATACACCAACCCGGGGTATTTGGCCTTCAACATGGATTCCAAGGCGACAGCTTCCGCTGTGCCGGGTTCGTCCGCAGCGGTGGCTCCGGCTGCTGCATTGAGGCCATCCGCCGCGCTAACGCCGGGCGCTCCACTGAGATTGTCCGCTGCGGTAACACCAAGCGCTGCGCCAAGATCGTTCGCTGCGGTAACGTCAAACGCCGCGTTAAAACCGCCTGCCGCCACGGCGCCAAGCGCCGTGCTAAGGCTATCCGCCGTGGCGACGGCTTTTTTCCGGCTGACCTGCGCCGCCAGATCCAGGAAGCCGCCCCGCGTCCCGGCTTGCGACGCGCTGCGCGTGCTGGCAGGAACGCCGCAGTTTCCCGCCCTGTAGTTTGTCTGAATAAGATCGTTCAACCTTCCCACCCTTTCTTACAACAGCCCGAGCAATTGTTCGGCAGCGCTGACCGAGCCTTCGTTCAGGCGCAGTTTCATCAGCATATGCCGCCGGGCTGCGGCCTCCTGTTGGAGCTCCCTATATTTTTTGTGGTTTTCCGCGCGGCGTTCCCAAAAGCTGCCGGAGGATCTTTCCTCAAACCGCGTTTCGCCGCTGCCGCCCGGATAACCGGGATACCAACCTTCCGCGTGGCACTCTTCCTTTGTTGCGCCGATGGAAAAAATGGAGTAACCGCCGCCGCAGGCCGGTACCCATGGGTTCGACTGCGAGAAAGCCGCTTCGAGGTCGGCCAATACCCAGGCTTCGTATTCCGGGGCGGCTTTCATCCGCTCGAACGCGGCGTCGGAAATCTGGATCGAAATGGATTCCATCTGCCGGGTGGCCGACAGGGGGAGCTGCGAGATCTTTTCCCAGATCGACCGCCGGTAGGCTTCCATGCTCTGACCGGACGCTTCGGGCACGGTTGGCGCGGCGCTGCCCGCACCGGCGCGAAGCTGCACGGCCATCCGCAGGAAACTGCCATCTGCAGACGCGGTCTGCCGTGCGGCACTGGTTCCGGATAAATCCCCCGCCAGTCCTGTAAGACGGATCCTGTCAATGGTGCTGTTCAAATTAACTCACTCCTTATTCAAGATCAAGGAGGAACGGGCTCACTCCTGCCTGGAAAGACGCGTCTGGCGCGGCCGTGGAAGCTGACGCCATCCGAACTTTCAGCAAATCGTTGACGGTAGAGAAGACTTGCTTCTGCGCCACCGTATCTGCGGCGCGACCACAGGGCTTTGCGCTGTGCGGCTGACTCCGCAGACTGCGCCGCGATCCGGCGAAAGGACAGTGTTCATAAACCGTTCCTTTCCTGCAATAAGACCGTTGCGGAAAACTCCCGTTTCCCGGCTTTCAATTCCAATTCCCCCATATATTTTTCCGCCGCCCGGCGCACGTTGGGCAGGCCGACGCCGTGTAGGGGAGCGTCGCCCGTTTTCGACGTGACCGGCAGGCCGCCCGGCCCAAACCGCACCTTGCCCGTGAAGGCGTTCCGCACTTCGATCAGGAAAAAGCGCCCTCTGCGCGTCCCGGTCAGGGTAATGGAGCGCTCGCTCTCCGGCACGTTTTCGCAGGCTTCCAACGCGTTTTGCAGCAGGTTTTGCAGTATGATCCCGATATCAAAAGCGTCGTAGGCCCCGGACTCCGGGTAATGGAACCCGATTTTGAACCGGATCCCCAGCGCAAGGCATTGCTGCCGTTTTTCATTGACGATCACATCCGTGACCGGATTGCCCGTTTGGAGCGCGAGCGCAACGTCGCCGATGCATGCGTCGGCCTGCGCGATATAATCCGACAGGGCGTCATAGGCGCCGCTGTGCGCCAACCCTTTGATATTCGTCAAATGCCCGCGCATTTCATGCCGGAGCTGGCGGAGACGGTCGTAAAACTGCTCCGCTTCCCGGATACGCGCCCGGATCGCCTGCGTCTGCTGCCGTTCCACCAGATACGCGGCCTGTTCCTCGCGCAGCGCCGTCATGCCCTGCTGGAAGACGATCGTCAGGAATGCGCCCGCATAAAACAGCAGCGCCAGCATCGGGACGACCGCCAGGAACGCGGGGTGCCGCTCATAGAGCTGGAGCAGGACGCCGTCCTTGAACTCGATCAGCAGCCGGGAGACCATTTGCCCGAACAGGACGCCCGCCGTCGGGATCAGGCTGAGACAGCACAGTTCGCGCCATTGGAGCGAAAACGGCTGCTTTTTCAGCTGCCTCTGAAGGGCGTACAGCATGACCGCCGTCAGCGCGGCATGGGACAGCAGGAAGGACACGACCAGCACCGCCGCGCGGAGGTAGACCGCTTCCAGCGGCTCGGCGGAGAAAGGGAGCAGCCGCTCCGCGATAAAGTAAAGGCTTTCGGCCATCAGGCCGCTGGAAATGCGCGCGTTCCAGTAGAGCGCGGCCAGCAAAAAGGCGGCGGCCCGTTCCAACCCAAGCGCCCCTGCCGCCGCCGTAAGCAGGAGCGTCAGCAGCACGCCGAAGCTCCCTTGGGGCGCGCCGCTCCGGTCGCAGAACAGCCAGACGGCCAGATAGCCCGCGAACAGGAGGGCGGAGCCTCGCCGCCGTTCCGTGAGGAAGGGACGCAGGAACAGGGTCAGGCAGGCGGCGTAAAGCAGTTCCGCCCCGGTGGAAAACGCCCTGCTGAAGAACTGAAAACCCGTTTCGCTCATGGCGCGGCTCCTTCTTTAAGGAAGCGGAGATATGCTTTCACAAAATCGGGGTATTTGTATTTTGAGAGCAGCAGTTTTTCCCCGCCGGTCAGCGCGACTTCGGCCTTGCTGTAGCCCGCCACATAGGCGAGGTTGACCAGATAGCCCTTATGGATGCGGAAGAATTGGCCGTGCAGCTCGGCTTCCAGATCCCGGAGCTTTGCATAACAGGAGAATTCGCCGTCGGTCAAATGGAGCACGACCTTGTGGTTGCTGCCTTCGATATAGCGGATGCGATCCAGCGGGGCCGTCCGGCTGACCCCGGCGGTGCGGAGCGTCAGGACGCGTTCCGGCGGCGCTGGCCTGCCCGCTTCGAGCTGCGCTGCCGCACGGGCGAAAACCTGTGCAAATTTTGCCTCGTCGATCGGCTTCAGCAGATACTGGAACGCACCGACGTCAAAGGCGTCGAACACATACCGTTCGTAGCCGGTCACGAAGATAATGACCGGCTGCGTCTGCGAAGCCTGCGCACGGATCCGCTGCGCCAGTTCCATCCCGGTCAGCGAGCCGCCGGAAGGCTTCAGCTCGATATCCAGAAAGAGCAGGTCAAACGCCTGCGGGCCCGCGAGGACTTCCTCGGCGGAAGCATAACCCGTGACCTCGCAGGGAACGGGCTGCGCCCGGATCAGCGACGCGAGATAGGCGCGGGTGTTTTCATCATCATCACAAACGGCAGCTTTTACCATGTCGATACCCCTTCCATACCATCATAATGTAAATGCGCGCGGACGTAAAGCGGTTTGGCGTGACCGGACGGTTCCGAAGCGCAACTGGACGCGCCCTTGCCGCAAGCGCCGTATAAAACCGGGGCGCGAGCCGTCCAGGCGGCAGAAGGGCGCAGGCCTGTGGGGACGTCTCCGACAGACTGCGCCCGTTCCGGTCAATCATCCGGCAGGGTGAACAGCGTTTCGACCGGTGTTTCCAGCAGCCGCGCCAATTTCATCGCCAGCGCGAGCGTCGGGTCATACTTATCGTTTTCGATCGCAATAATCGTCTGACGGCTGACGTCAAGCAGTTTGGCGAGGTCTTCCTGCCGCAGGCCGCGCGCCTTGCGCAGCGCTTTGATCTCGTTTTTCATCCGTCACCGCCTGCCAAGGAGGAAGGATGTTCCAACGGCCAGGATCAGCAGCGTCCAGAACAGGACGGGCAGCGCCGCCGCAAGCAGGGAAGGCTCCCGATATTCTTCATCGCCCGCGACGGCGCGGCGGCTGAGCCATTGCTGTACGCCGACCTGTACGAGGCCCGCGGTGAGCAGCAGCAGGCTGGGCTTCAAGTCGAGCCGCCCGCCATTCGGGACAACAACCCAGCTTTCGTAAAGCGCCCACACGAACAGCGCGGCGGCGACGAACCGGAAGCTGTAGGCCTGCGCGCGCAGGGCGATGCTACGCTCCATCTCGTCCATTTTGCGGAAGCCGAGTTTTGCAAACAGGTGTTTCATAGTGGTTTACCTCCCAATAAAAAGTTAAACATTCTTTACATTTTGAGGATACCACAGTTGAGTAAAAATGTCAAGACATTTTTACATTTTCGCGCAAGGAGGATAAGACGCCTGACCGGCGGAGTCGCGCGTCGGGGCGTTGCCGTTCCGCCCGGATCCGGCCAAGCCAGCTTGCTCAATAGCCGGTGCAGATCCGGCTTGCACCGGTCAAAGCGCCTCATTTTGAGGGCGCCGCACTGTTGATTGCGGCGGACTGCACAGCATATGCCTATGTCAATTTCCATAACGAATTCATCCGGGGGCGGATCGCCCTGATTGGGTGCCCTAAATCAAATGAGGTCGACTATGCCGAAAAGCTGACGCAGATTCTTACAGGCAATGCGATCCAGAGCGTGACGGTCGTCCGGATGGAGCGCTATTGTGAGAAAACAAAACCCACAGGCGCTTGCAAAGGCAAGGAGCCTGTGGGTGAAAAACGATCGTGCGTCAAAAATGTTTTGCTGAAACCATTCCTTTTGTGATCCCGCCCGCAGGCGGTAAAGGGATTCCAAAGGGAC
>CAJUGU010000051.1 GCA_910586105.1 uncultured Eubacteriales bacterium
TTTTTCACCTCAGACTCATTATACCTCTTCTTCCCACTGTTTGTGAATAGTTTTTTGCCGATTGCTCTAAGAACCTGTATTCACAAGACCAAAGCGGCGCAGCATGACCGCGCCAGCTACCGTCCATCCACCACTTTAGCTTATGAATACAGGTTCTAACACGGGATCGCGGATTTGGGGAGATCAGGAAATCGCCGGGATCCCGAAAAACTGCCCGCACCAGATTTGGCAGGGCAGTTTTTTGCGGGTACGGTCACAACAACCCGGCGGCCCGCGGTAATCCAAGGCTGATAAACGGCACGTAAGTGACGAGAAGAAGGCCGACCAATATCATTAAATAGTACCCGAGCATATACGGCATCACTTTACCCAATGAAGTCCGTCCGATTTTGATCGCGACGAACAGGGTGTTGCCGACCGGCGGCGTGATATTGCCGATGCAAAGGTTATACACGAGGATCAACCCGAACTGCACCGGGTTCATCCCGAACGACTGCACGACGGGCAGGAACAGCGGCGTAAAGATCAGGATCGCCGGGGTCACGTCCATGAACGTACCCGCGACCAGCAGGATCGCGTTCATGATCAGCAGGATCAGGAACGCATTCGAGGTCAGCCCGAGCAGCGCGGCGGAGATGGCCTGCGGGATCTGGGTGAACGCCATGACCCAGCCGAGGATGTTGGAGACCCCGATCAGGAACACGATCATGCCGCTCATTTTGGCCGACCGCACGACGATCTCCCAGAACGACCGCAAAGAAATGCTGCGGTACAGCACGCCAAGGATCAGCGAGTAAACGACGGCGATCGCCGACCCTTCGGTTGCGGTAAAAATGCCGCCGACGATGCCGCCGATGACCACGACGATCAGAGACAGCGCCGGGATCGCCCGCAGCGTTGCCTTCAGCAGGGCTTTCCAGTCGTATTTCCCGGGCGCGCCGCGATAGCCGCGCCGGACGGAAAACGCGACCGCCGTCAGCATACACGCCGCCGCCCACAGCAGCCCGGGCACATAGCCCGCGAGGAAGAGCGCGGCGACTGACGTACCGCCCGCCGCGAGCGAATAAGTGATCAGCGCGTTTGAGGGCGGGATCAGCAGCCCCGCGGGTGCGGAACCGCCGTTGGTCGCCGCGCACAGCGCCGCGTCGTAGCCCTGTTCGGCTTCGCTTTCGGACACCATGCTGCCGACCGCCGCAGCCGCCGCCGACGCCGAGCCGGAGATCGCCCCGAACAGCGCGTTCGCGCCGATGTTGGTCACCAGCAGCGCCCCGGGCAGGCGTCCCAGCAGCGCGAGGACGAAATCGACCAACCGTTTGGCGATGCCGCCCTGATTCATGAGGTTGCCCGCAAGGATAAAGAATGGGATCGCCGTCAGGCTGAACGTGCTCATACCGACGAAAATACGCTGCGCGCCGGTGATCACCGAAACGCCGGGGGGGACGGTCTGCACGATCGCGGCCAGCGCGGAAATGCCGATGGAATAAGAGATCGGCACGCCGAGCGCAAGCAGGACGGCGAGTACGCCGAGAACGGTAAACAATGCCTGTATCGCCATATCAGGACGCCTCCTTCCCGCGGCAAAGCTCCATAATATTGAGCGCAGTATACAGTACGATCAGCACGCCGCACACCGGCAGGACGGCATAGAACACGCCCACCGCGACCCCCAGCGAGGAGGTCATCTGCCCCATGGCCAGCCGGGTGATACGCACGCCGCCATAGACCAGCAGCACGGCGGAGAACACGGCGGCGACGGCTTCGGAAAAGATGCCGAGCGCACGCTGCGCGCCGGGGCCGAGCCGTTCGGCGAGGAGGGGGATGTTCATATGCCCGCGTTCGCCGGTGATGAGCGCCGCGCCCATCAGGCTCGTCCACGCGAACAAGTAGGAGACCAGCTCCTCCGACCATGGGGACGGGTTTTTCAGCACGTACCGCGTGAAGACCTGCCAGCAGGTGAGCAGCACCATTGCGAGAAAGCTGGCGCCCGCGAGGGCGTTCAGGATGTGGTCAAGCGTTTTTCGCAGCATTAAATCCCTCCTTCGCCGGCGGCGGACGGGTGCTCGGCGTTATGGCGCTGGATGGCGTCATAGACGGGCGCAAGGCTGGGGTAAGCGTCCAGCATCTGCTGATGCAGGGGCATGCACGCCTGCTGGAAGGGCGCGGTATCCGGATACAGGAACTGTACGCCCTGCCGTTCGGCGGCGGTCTGTTTCGCCTCCTCGACGGCCGAGACCCAGGCGGTGCGTTCGACCTGATTCACCAGCCGGAAGCCTTCTTCGAAGACGGCGCGGTCGCCTGCGGGCAGGCGGTCGAGGAAATCGCAGTTGCCGATCAGCAGATCGGGGATCATCTGGTGCATGTCGTAGGAATAATATTTGCACACGTCGCCGTGCCCGTTGCTGGTCAGCGCGATCTCATTGTTTTCCGCGCCGTCAATGATCTTCGATTGCAGCGCGGTATAGACCTCGCCGAAGCCCATCGGGGTGGCGGATCCGCCGAGCAGCCGCATCATTTCCACGTTGGTGGGCGATTGCTGCACGCGGATCTTCAAGCCGCGCAGGTCTTCGGGGCGGTTGACGGGGGTGTCGACGGTATAAAAATTCCGCGCGCCCGCGTCGATCCAGGCGACGGCTTCAAAGCCTGCCTGCCGGGTCGAATCAAAGATTGCGCCGGTGATCGCGGGGTCGTCCATCGACGCGTGGTAGGCCTCGCTGCTGGCGAACAGGTAAGGCAGGTTGAAGAGGGTATAGTTGTCGCTGAAGGTTTCGAGGATCGAATTGCTCGCGACGCAGAAATGGATCGCGCCGGTCTGGGCCAGCTGCACCATTTCGGTTTGGGAGCCGAGCAGCTCGCTGGGGTAGACCTCCACGTCGTAGCGGTCGCCAAGGCGTTCCTCGATAAATTCCTCGAAGGCGAGCAGGGCGACATGGGTCGGGTGAGTGGTCGCCTGATTGTGCCCGATCCGGATGATCTCGCGGCTGTCGTCCGCCGCGCAGCCGCCCAGGCCGAGCAGCAGCGCGGCGGACAGCAGCGCCGCAGGAATGGTGATACGTTTCATGGGATCCCTCCTTCCGGGGAGCGCCGGGGAGAAACCCGGCGGATGAATCAAGTCCAAAAGCCTGCAATGCCTGGACATTCGGAAAAAAATGACCGCAGCCGCCCCTTCGCCCCGCCGTCGTTCTGGCGGGGCGAAGCAGCACGCAAGAACGGCCCGGGACGCGCCGATCCCCGCCGCAGCGGAAAAGGGAGTCCAGAGGGACGAGTCCCTCTGGCGCCGCCCGCGTAGGGCCGCCGTCCGCGCAGGACCGCCGCCCGAGCAGGGCCGGTGACCGTTCGGCGGTTATTTTGGCTGCGGAATGCAGGATTTATACATTCTGCATGGCAACGGAATGGATGGCAAGATTTTTGATCGGCAAGATGTAAAAAATTTTGAATCTTCTCGCTTTTGATCCGAGGCTGTGTTATAATAGGGTGTACCACTATGACCGGACGGAGGTGGAGTCCGTGAAACGCCCCTGCTGCGCCTGCGCCCTGGCGCTCCTGCTCGCCTTTGGCGGTTGCAGCTTCTATTCCGGCGACGACCTTTTGCTCGCCCCGCAGCCAACCGAAAATTTCGTCGCCCTGCAAGCCCAGCTGCGCAAGATCATCGACGGCGGCGCGCTCTACGCCGTCCCCCAAAGCGGCCAGAACCGCAGCACCATCCAACTGGTCGACTTCGACAGCGACGGCTCCGACGAAGCGGTCGCCTTCTTCCGCGATTCCTCGACCGCAAGTACCTTCACCGTGTACGTCTTTAAACGCCTTGAGGAGGAGTACGCCCTGATGGACAGCATCGGCGGACACGGCCTTTCCGTCCAGTCGGTCGAGTATCCCCGGCTGCAAGCCGATGGGCGGAAGGGTATCCTGATCACCTGGGGGCTTGAAGATGGGCAGACCAGCGCCCTGACACTCTGCGGCTTCGACGACGAAGGCCGCGCCAGCGTCCTGCTCAACACCGATTACATCAACTACCGCCTGTGCGACCTCACCGGCGACGGCTGCGAACAGCTGCTGGTGATCGGCAGCGACGGCGCAAAAGTCCGCAGCGCCGTCCTCTACCAATATCAGGACGGCAGGGTCGCCGAGCTGGGCCGCGCCCCCGTTTCGCACGAGGCCGTAAGCATCGTCCGGATGTCCGCCGGCTGGCTCGCCAACAGCGTCCCCGCCGTCTTCGTCGAAGAACGCCCCGACAGCGGCAGCGGCTTAATGACCGATATCTTCGTCTACAACAGCGGCCAGCTGCGCAACATCACCCAGAACACCGAATCGGGCGCGACCAGCGGCAACTACCGCGCTATGAGCGTCTACGCGACCGATATCGACGGCGACCACGTCACCGAAGTCCCCCGCACCGTCCTCATGGAAGGCTTCGGCGACCCCAACGAACCCGACGCGCTCTACCTGCTCGACTGGTACGCCTACGAGGCCGACGGTACGCCGTCCTTCAAACGCACGACCTACCACAACGTCGCCGAGGAATGGTCGTTCCGGTTTACCGAGGACTGGCGCAGCCGCGTCACCGCCGTCAAAGAAACCGTCGGCGGCGTCAGCCGGACGACCTTCTGCGAATATATCCCCGGCGACGCCAACCGCCCGCTGGTTTCCATTTACTGCTGCACCGGCGATCAGGTCGGCCGCTACCGCGCCCGCGAAAACCTGATCGCGCTGGCCGAAACCAACAACGCCTACTATGCGGCCGAGCTGATGCCCGCCGCGGCAGAATTCGGGCTGACGTCCGAGGAAGAGCTGAAAAAACGGTTCAACGTGCTGACCACCGCCTGGGCAGGCTGATTTTTCATTCGGAGGATCATAAAAGACATGGATCGCGAAACCTTGATAGAACTCGGTTTGGGCGGCGGGCCGCTCAAGCTGATCCTGCGCGGCGGGCTGGAAACGATCGAAGGCTCCAAAGCAGGCGTCGTGACCGTCGTCTACGCGACGATGGACCGCCGGAAAGCCGAGCAGCGGCTGGAAGAACTGACCGCCGCCGCCGCGCCAGGACAATCCTATATGGTATACGGCGTACCGCTGGATACCGACCTGACAACACTGGAATATTATCCGTCGGTCGCCGTCACGCGCGCCGACCTGGAATGACAGTGCCGGCCGCAGGGGCCCTCCGCATGGGACAGCCCCCGTCCGGCCATAGAGAGCGCGGGAGCCCTCCATACCAGACGGCTCCCCCATAGACCGAGCGCGGGGCGCGCCCCCGCCGGACAGAACAGAACGCCGCGCGGACGCGCGGGACAGATCGATATTTTTTAGGAGGAAGGCATGAAACGGAAGGTCCTGGTATTGGAAGACGAAACGAATATCCGCAGCTTTGTCGTGCTCAACCTCAAGCGGGCAGGCTATGAGGTCGTGGAAGCCGGGTCGGGCGAGGAAGCGCTGGAAAAATACGAGATCCACCCCGACATCGCGGTCGCCGTGCTCGACGTGATGCTCCCCGGAATCGACGGCTATGAGGTCTGCCGCACGCTGCGCACCCGCGGCTATGCGGCGGGCGTCATTATGCTGACCGCCCGGGTGCAGGAGACCGACAAGGTCACCGGCCTCATGACCGGCGCGGACGACTATGTCACCAAGCCCTTTTCGGTGGTCGAGCTGGTCGCGCGGGTCGACGCGCTCTACCGGCGCGTGTCCGGCCGTCCGTTCGGCGACGAGGATTCGATCCATTCGGGCCCGTTCAAGCTCAACCTCCGCGCGCGAGAGGTGCAGAAAAACGGCGTCAAGGTCGACCTGACCCAGATCGAGTACGGCATCCTCAAGGCGTTCATGCAAAACATCGGCCGGGCGCTTTCCCGCGACGAGCTGCTGGAAATGGTCTGGGGCCATCATTACGTCGGCGAGCTCAAGATCGTCGACGTCAACATCCGCCGCCTGCGCATCAAGATCGAAGACGACCCGGCAAACCCGCGCTACATCATGACCGTGCGCGGCTTCGGATACATGTGGGAGGGCTGACCGCCTTCCCGCCATAACATTCAGGAAAGACCGCAGACGAAAAGGATGGAGGTATGATGAAGCATCCGGCAAAGACCGCCGCCCGCAGACAACCGGAGCTCGACGCCGACGGGACGGTCAAAGTACAGCACACCCCCGGCGGCCTGAAAGGGCGCTGGCTGCTCAACTCCCTGAGCTTCGTGGTCGTGATCCTGGCGATGGTCATTATTTTCCTGTCGGTGGGCGTTTCGCAATATTATTATACGACCATCCGGAACAACCTGCTCGGGCGGGTGAACACCACGGCGGCGACCTTCCGCAACTACTGGACGAGCAGCTACGAGCAGTTTTATGCTTCCGCCAGCCGCTACGTCGTGGAATACGAATTCAAGGACAAGCTGGAGGTGCAGTTCCTCAACCAGTACAGCCACGTGATCCTGTCTACCTCGGGCATGTCCGCCGATTCGGTCCCGCAGACCGGCGACGTGGAGAAGGCGCTGACCGGGCTGGAAAGCGCCAGCTGGATCGGGGAGGACCCGCTTTCCGGCGAGCGCGTCATGAGCTGCACCGCGCCGCTGTTCACCGAAAACGGCGATTTCATCGGCGGGCTGCGCGTCGTCACTTCGCTTTCGATCGCCGAGCGGCAGATCCATCAGATTATCCTGGCCGGACTGCTGGTCGCGGTGGTCTTCGTCGGGCTGGTGCTGTTTTCCAACCGGTATTTTATCAAGACGATCTTGGAGCCGGTCGTGCGCATCAACGAGATCGTAAAGGAGATCACGGCGGGGCGCTACGGCATGCGGCTGAGCAAGATCTACGACGACGAGATCGGCCAGCTGTGCGACAACATCAATTATATGTCGGAGGAGATCGCGCGCGCCGAGCGCATGAAAAACGATTTCATCTCGTCGCTGTCCCACGAGCTGCGCACCCCGCTGACCGCGATCGGCGGCTGGAGCGAAACGCTGATCGCAGGCGGCGCGGAGGACCCCGAAGCGCTGATGCAGGGGCTGGAGATCATCCAGAAGGAGGCAAAGCGCCTGACCGGCATGGTGGAGGAGCTGATGGATTACGCGCGCATCGAAAGCGGGCGGATGAAGCTGTCGGTCGAGAATTTCGACCTGTCGCTCGAGCTGTACGAGGCGGTATACATGTACGAAAACCTGCTCAAAAAGGAGCGCATCAAGCTCGATTATAACGAGAACGGGGAGGAAGACTACTTCATATCGGGCGACCGCCACCGCATGAAACAGGTCTTCCTGAACGTGCTGGACAACGCCGCGAAATACGGCGCGGACGGCAAGCGGATCCGGGTCACGATCTTGCGGCGGCAAAACACGGTCGTCGTCAAGGTCCGCGACTTCGGCGCGGGCATCCCCGAAGCGGAACTGCCCTTCGTGAAGGAGAAATTTTACAAGGGCAGCTCCAAGCAGCGCGGCAGCGGCATCGGCCTGGCCGTGACCGACGAGATCGTCAAGCTGCACGGCGGCGCGCTGGATATCCAGAGCCGTCCGGGCGAAGGCACGGTGGTCGTTATTTCGATCCCCGCGCTGCGACAAAAAACAAGATCCCTGGAGGAAAACCATGAGTAACCATCTTTCCCGCCTGCCCCGTCTGGCATGGGGCGCGGCGGCATCCCTGCTGACATTTGGGGCAGGCAAAAAGAAAACAACCATCGGCGGACAGGCGCTGATCGAGGGTATTATGATGAAGGGCCCGAAAAAGACCTGCATCTGCGTCCGCAAACCGGACAAGGAACTGGTGTTCCGGGAGGAGGACGCGAAAAAGGCGGCGGCGTTCTGGAAGCTGCCGGTCTTCCGCGGCATGTACGGCCTGTTCACCGCAATGAAGGAAGGGGTTGACGCGATCAATTTTTCGGCGTCCTTTTTCGAGGAGGAGGAGGCCGAGCCTTCCCAATTCGAGCGGTGGCTGGAACAAAAGCTCAGCTCGGACAAGCTGGAAAAGGCAGTCATGGGGATCGCGATGGCTGTCGGCATCGGCATGCCGGTCGTGCTGTTTTTCGTGCTCCCGGCGCTGCTGGTGGGGCTGGTCCCGCAAAGCGCGCCGTTCTGGACGCGGAACATCCTGGAAAGCGCGGTGCGCATCGCGATCTTCCTGGCGTTCATGTGGTCGGTGTCGCATATGAAGGATATCCGGCGCACGTTTGAATACCACGGCGGCGAACACAAGACGATCTTCTGCTACGAGGACGGGCTCCCGCTGACGGTGGAAAACGTGCGGGGTATGCCGCGGTTCCATCCGCGGTGCGGCACGAGCTTCCTGTTCGTGATGATCCTCATCAGCATCGTCGTTTTTACGGTGGTCTTTTCGCTCGTCGCGACGGTGGACCCGTGGCTGCGGATGGCGCTGCGGCTGCTGATGCTGCCGTTCGTGGTGGGCATCGCCTACGAGATCAACCGGTACGCGGGGCGGTATGACAATGCGCTGACGAACGTGCTCCGCTGGCCGGGCATCCAAATGCAGCATTTGACGGTGTTTGAGCCGGACGACGGCATGATCGAGGTCGCGATCGAAGCGATGCGGCGCGTGATCCCGGACGACGGGAGCGACAACTGGTAAATAAACGGCCCGTGGGATCTTCCCCGGGGCTTCTGGGGACGCGGCGCGTTCCTGTCAAACAGAAAGGATTGCTCAAATTGGGGGTGGGCTGCTATGGCAATGACTATCAATGAATTGTACCTGGAGCTGTTCAAGCGGTTCCGGCAGGAAGGGACGCCTTCGCCGGCGCTGGAAGCGCGGGAGCTGACCGCTTATGTTTGCCATGCGGACAAGCGGCGCACGGCGAGCTGGGCGCACCTGTATCTGGACGACGACACCATCGGGCAGGCCAACCGGTTGGCCAAGCGGTACCTGGACGGGGAGCCGTTGGCGTACCTGCTGGGCGAATGGGATTTTTATGGGCTGACGTTCCGGGTGACCCCGGCGGCGCTGATCCCGCGTTCGGATACGGAAGCGTTGTGCGAGCTGGCGGTGCGGCGGGCGCAGGAGGTCATGGAGCCGCGGGTGCTGGACCTGTGCTGTGGCTCGGGCTGCATTGGCATTGCGCTGCTGCACGAGGTCGAGGACGCGACGGTCTATGCGGCGGACCTGTCGGAAGACGCGCTGCTGCTGGCGGTCGAAAATGCGAAAGAGCTGGGGGTATCCGCGCGGTTCCAGCCGGTGCGCTGCAATGCGCTGGTGGAACCGCCTTCGGCGCTGGGGGCGTTCCATATCATTGTCTGCAACCCGCCCTACATCAGCAAGGAGGAGCTGCTCCATCTGGATCGGAGCGTCGCTGCCTATGAGCCGCGCATGGCGCTGTACGGAGGCCCGGATGGGTTGGATTTTTACCGGTCGATCACCTCTTACTGGATGGAAGCGCTCGTCCCTGGCGGGATGCTGTATTTTGAATGCGGCTGGAACCAGGCGGGCTCGGTCGTCGAGCTTTGCGAAAAAGCCGGGCTGCTGGACGTCCGGATCCACGAGGACCTTTCGGGGATCCAGCGGGTGGTGAGCGCCCGGGCGCGGCGCGGCGGCGAACTCCGCCTCTGAGCGGATGTCCTCCGCGGACGGCGCCAAAGGGCTCTGCCCTTTGGGATCCCGCCCCTCGCCGGGGAGGCGTCCTGCGCGGACGGCGCCAGAGGGGCTCGCCCCTCTGGACTCCCATTTCCGCCTGCGGGCGGGACGGGGGCTTTGGGCGCATGCCGGCTCTTTGCACGGCGCGGGCCAGCCCGCCAGAACGGCGGCGGGCTGGCGCCGTTTTTTGACGCCGGCGGGCTGGATTTTGGGGAAACGCTTGTATTTCAGACGCGGCTGTGCTATGATAGGGGCAGCGTGAAATGTACATTTTTGGAGGGTTACGAAGACTATGGCACAGAAAAAACAGCCTTTGCCGAAGATAAAACCGGCTGAGGACAAGCAGAAAGCGCTGGCGAAGGTGCTCAGCGAACTGGAAAAGGCGCACGGCAAGGGCACCATCATGCGGCTGGGGGAAAACACTGGCCTGAACGTCGATCATATTTCGACCGGCTCGATCGGTCTGGATGTGGCGTTGGGCATCGGCGGCCTGCCGAAGGGGCGGATTATTGAGATTTATGGGCCGGAATCCTCTGGTAAGACGACGCTGGCGCTGCACTGTGTCGCGCAGGCGCAGAAGGCGGGCGGCGAAGCGGCGTTCGTCGACGCGGAGCACGCGCTCGATCCGATTTATGCCCGCGCGCTGGGCGTGGATATCGACTCGCTGCTGGTGTCGCAGCCCGACTGCGGCGAGCAGGGGCTGGAAGTCGCCGACGCGCTTGTGCGTTCGGGCGCGCTGGATATTGTGGTCGTTGACTCGGTCGCCGCGCTCGTGCCCCGCGCGGAGATCGAGGGCGAAATGGGGGACGCCTTTGTCGGCCTCCATGCCCGTTTGATGAGTCAGGCGCTGCGCAAGCTTGCGGGTTCGATTGCGAAATCAAACTGTGTTGTGATCTTTATTAACCAGCTGCGCGAAAAGGTCGGCGTGATCTATGGCAACCCCGAGGTCACGACCGGCGGGCGCGCCCTGAAGTTTTACGCCTCGGTGCGCATCGACGTCCGCCGCGCCGACCAGCTGAAAAACGGCAGCGAGATCATTGGCAACCATACCCGCTGCAAGGTGGTCAAGAACAAGGTCGCGCCGCCGTTTAAGGAAGCCGAATTTGATATCATGTATGGCGAAGGCATTTCCTTTACCGGCGAGCTGGTTGACATGGGCGTGGAGTTCGATCTCGTTCAGAAGTCCGGCGCATGGTATTCGCGCAACGGCGCGCGTCTGGGGCAGGGGCGCGACGCGGCGAAGCTGTATTTTAAGGAGCATCCGGACGAGGCGGACGTGCTGCACAAGGAGATCATGGAAGCGGTGGCCAAGCAGCAGGCGGAGATTGCCGCCAACCGGAAGAACAACAAGACCGTGAAGGCGCACGCCGCGGAGGACGAAGCCGATGAAGTTGACGAAGCGGAAGCGGCGGCGGAACCGGCAGCCGAGGCAAAGAAGGGCAAGAGCCGCAGCTCGGCGGCGCGCGCGGTATCCATCGACGCCGATGATTTTGACGACGATCTGGAGCTTTGACCGCCTTTGCGGGCAGGCTTGATTAGGAGCACATCATGCAGGGACTTTCATGGGAACCCGAAGAAGGGAAGGAGCCGGAGACGCGCGAGGAGCTGGAACAGCGTTACCGCCGCGCGTTGGATGCTGCCGGGAAGCAGCTTTCGATCCGTGCGCTGAGCGAGGCGATGCTGCGCAAAAAGCTGCTCGAAAAGGGGCACGCCGAGGACGCGGCAGAATACGCCGTCGCATGGCTGCTCGAACGCGGCCTGCTGAACGACGCCGAGCTGGCCGCCGCAACCGTCCGCGCCTGCGCCCGCAAGGGCTATGGCGCGATGCGCGCGCGGCAGGAGCTGTGGCGGCGCGGCATTCCGAACGAGATCTCCGACATTGCGCTGGAAGGCTTTGAAGCCGATACCGGGCAGTTGGTGAAGCTGCTCGACAAGCGTTTGCGCGGGGACCTGTCCGACCGGCGGGAAATCGAAAAGGCGATCGCGGCGCTTCAGCGCCGCGGCTTCCGTTGGGGGGATATCCGCGCGGCGCTCGATGCGTATGCGGAAGCCCTTGCGGAGGAAGACTGAGGAAGGACGGCGCGGGCGCGCCGCGTCCCGGTCTGCGCCGAAACGGTAAGGAGACAACATGCAAACGAAAATAGGACTGATCTCCCTCGGCTGCGCCAAGAATCTGGTCGACAGTGAGCATATGCTGGCGCGTCTGCGCGCGGCGGGCTGCACGGTCGTAGAGGATATGGCGCAGGCCGAGGTTGCGATCGTAAATACGTGCGGCTTCATCGAAGCCGCGAAAAGCGAAGCCATCCGCACCATTCTGGAGGTTGCGGCGTATAAGAAGACGGGCGGGCTGCGCGGCCTGATCGTCACCGGCTGCCTGGCTCAGCGCTACCGGGACGAGATCGAGGCCGAGCTGCCCGAGGTCGACGCGATCCTGGGCACGGGCAGCTATGACGACATCGTTTCCGCCGTCGGCGATGTGCTGAACGGCAAAAAGGCGGCGTATTTCGCCGACCTGACGGCGGCGGCGCTCGAAGGGGAACGCGAACGGCTGACCCCGCCCTGGACGGCGTACCTCAAGATTGCCGAAGGCTGTTCCAACCGCTGCGCTTACTGTATCATCCCGAAGCTGCGCGGCCCTTACCGCAGCCGGGAACTGGACGCGCTGCTGGACGAAGCGCGGGGGCTGGCGGCGTCCGGCGTGAAGGAATTGATCGTGATCGCGCAGGATATTACGAAATACGGGATCGATCTGTATGGCGAACGCCGTCTGCCCGCCCTGCTGCGCGAGCTTTGCAAGCTGGATTTCACCTGGATCCGGCTGCATTATCTGTACCCCGACCAGATCACGGACGAGCTGGTGCGCACGATCGCCGAGGAACCGAAGATCGTGAAATATCTGGATATCCCGATTCAGCACGTGTCCAAGCGGCTGCTGCGGGCGATGCACCGCCCGGGCGACCGGGCTTCCTTCACGGGGCTGCTGAACGCTCTGCGGGAGCATATCCCCGGGCTGACGCTGCGCACCAGTTTAATTGTCGGCCTGCCGGGCGAGACCGAGGAGGAATTCGCCGAGCTGTGCGAATTTTTGCAGGAGGTACGGATCGAACGGGTCGGCGTATTCGAGTATTCGCCCGAGGAAGGCACCGAAGCGGCCGAGCTGCCCGGACAGATCGACGGGGAGACCAAGCAGACGCGCCGCCTGATTGTGGAAGAACTGCAATCGGGCGTGATCGACGATTATAACGCGTCCCGCCTGCACCAGACCCTTGACGTGCTCTGTGAGGGCTGGGACGAGGAGCAGCGGCTGTATATCGGGCGCAGCTATGCGGATTCGGTCGAGGTCGACGGCGCGGTGTATTTCGCGTCGGAGGAAGCGGTCGACGCGGGCAGCTTTGTCCGGGTGCAGATCGACGACAGCCTTGGCGCGGATCTGGTCGGGACGCGCGTCGGCTGACAGGAGGGATGGTTTTCGTATGACGACTGCAAATAAAATCACGCTGGCGCGGATCGCGATGATTCCCTTTTTCGTCGTGTTCGCGCTTTTGGAGGGCTGGCAATGGCAGCTTGCGGCGCTCGCGCTGTTCTGCGTGGCGTCGTTCACCGACTTTCTGGACGGTTACATCGCCCGGAAATACAATCAAGTGACCGATTTCGGCAAATTTGTCGACCCCCTGGCGGACAAACTGCTGGTAACGGCGGCGTTGGTAATCTTTGTCGGGCAGGGGCTGCTGGCGAGCTGGATGGTGTTTATCATCCTCGCGCGCGAATTTATTATCACGAGCCTGCGCAACGTCGCGGCGGCGAAGGGGCAGGTCATGGCGGCGGCATGGTCGGGCAAAGTAAAGACCTGCGTCCAGATCGCGGGCGTGATCCTGATCTTCGCGATTGTGGCCTGGTGGGGCTGGCTGACGGCAAACAGCCAGTTCGGCGTTACGGTGTTTACGAATGGCGCGGCGGCGTCCTCGATCGGGGTAATCGGCGGCGCGGACGGCCCCACGGCGATCCTGACCGCAGGCAGCGGCCACCCGCTGGCGGGCGTTACGAACCTAATCGGGCTGGTTATGACGCTGGTCACGTTGTATTCGGGGTATGATTATATGAAACGCAACTGGGATCTGGTCGCGGAAGGCGCGACCCGCCCGAAAAAGTGAGGTGCGCCTGTGAACGTACAGATACGGTTTGCGCAGGCGCAGGATATCCCGCGCCTGCTGCGGTTTATCAGCGGGCTTGCCGTCTATCAGCACATGGAAGACGAGGTCGCGGTAACGGCGGAGCTGCTGCAAAAATGGCTTTTCGAGCATAAAATGGCAGAGGTGCTCCTTGCCGAGCTGGACGGGAAAGCGGTCGGCTTTGCGCTGTTTTTCCCGACCTTTTCGGCATTCCCGGGGCTTCCGGGGCTGTACTTGCAGGATTTGTTTGTCGACCCGGAGTGTCGCGGCGCGGGCTGCGGACGGATGCTGATGCAGCGGCTGGCGCAGCTTGCGGTCGAGCGCGGTTATGGCAGCGTCGAATGGGCGTGCTTGGACTGGAACCAGCCGAGCATTGATTTTTATGGGTCGCTGGGCGCAAAGCCCATGCCGGACTGGACGAATTACCATTTGACCGGCGACGCGCTGCGCGCGCTGGGGCAGACGGACGCCGACCGGCGATGCTGCGCCCCCGGCGAACTTACAGTCTGCCGGTGAGCCTGCGCCGGCAGGCGTAAGCGCACCGGACGGCACGGCTTTTCGGATCCCTTATCAATTTTGAGAACAAGGAGTTTTTTTGCATGAAACTGTTCAACAGTATGAGCCGCACCAAGGAGGAATTCACGCCGCTTGTTCCCGGCGAGGTCAAGATGTATTCCTGCGGCCCGACGGTATATAATTTTTTCCACGTGGGCAACGCGCGCCCGTTCATTATTTTCGACCTGCTCCGCCGTTATTTTGAATACCGCGGTTACAAGGTCACGTTCGTCCAGAATTTTACCGATATCGACGACAAGGTCATCAACAAGGCGAATGACGAAGGCGTGACGTATGATGCGATCGCAGACCGGTATATCAAGGAATATTTCACCGACGCCGAAGGGCTTGGCATTGCCCGCGCGACCTATCATCCCCGCGCGACGGAGACGATGGACGCGATCCTGGACATCGTCCAGCGGCTGCTGGATAAGGGGCATGCTTATGTGGCGGAGAACGGCGACGTGTATTTTCGCACCAAAACGTTCCCGGAGTATGGCAAGCTGAGCCATCAGCCGCTGGAAGATTTGCAGGCGGGCGCGCGGATCAGTGTCGGGGAGATGAAGGAAGACCCGATGGATTTCGCGGTTTGGAAGGCGGCGAAGCCGGGCGAACCGGCATGGGATACGCCGTGGGGCACGAAAGGGCGTCCGGGCTGGCATATCGAGTGCTCGGCGATGGCGAACAAATATCTGGGCGCGACGATCGATATTCATTCCGGTGGACTGGATTTGACCTTCCCGCATCATGAAAACGAGATTGCGCAATCGGAGTGCGCGAACGGCTGCACGTTTGCCAATTATTGGCTGCACAATGGGTTCCTGACGATCGACAACCAGAAAATGTCGAAATCGGCGGGCAATTTCTTCATGGTGCGCGACGCGGCGAAGGAATTCGGCTACGAGACGATCCGGATGTTCATGTTGTCGGCGCATTACCGGACGCCGCTGAACTATTCCGAGGAATCGTTGAAGATGAATAAGGCGTCGCTGGAGCGGTTGTATGAGAGCCGGAACAATCTGGAATTCCGCATTTCTAAGGCATCGGACGGGGAAATGACCGCAGAGGAACAGGAAAAGCTGGCGGCGCTGGGGCAGCACAAGGCGCATTTTATTGAGGCGATGGACGACGATTTAAACACGGCGGACGCGTTGTCCTCGTTGTTCGAGCTGGTGCGGGATGTAAACGCGTACATGGGGAGCCATCAGGACGCGGGCAAGGCGTTCCTGACGGCGGCGCACAGCCTGTTTATGGAGCTGGCGGGCGTGTTGAATCTGGTGCAGCAGCGCGAGGAAGAAGGTATTGACGCAGAGGTCGAGGAACTGATCGCGCAGCGCGCGGCGGCGAAGAAGAACAAGGATTTTGCCGAAGCCGACCGCATCCGGGACTATCTGCTGAATGAAAAGGGCATTGCAATCAAGGACACCCGTCAGGGCACCCAATGGAGCCGGGTATAACGGGAGGCGGAGCCAGACAGCCAACGCAAATATGAGGGAGAATGTGATGGAAGTCACGCTGAAAAACATCATGTTGGGCAAGCGCCTGCGCGAATGTCGGATACAGCAAAAGAAGAGTATAAGCGAGTTTGCGGAGCTCTGTGGGCTATCGGACCGTTATTATGCAGACCTTGAACGCGGAATCAAAGCCCCAAAACTGGATACCTTTGTCCGAATCGCAAATGCGATTGGGGTATCCAGCGAGTATTTGCTGCAAGACAGCCTGACGGCTCCCAATCAAACGAACCTGACTGCATATGCGTTAGAGAGGCTTTCGCCGAAGCAGAAAGCGCTGGTTCACAAGTTCATCCTTCAATTTATGGACACGTTGCAGTAGCGATCCCCCAAACGCAGTTGGTTTGAAAAAGGAAGATGCTGCCCCTCATGACCGAAAGAGATCGTATGGGGCAGCATTTTTGCGTCAGAAAATCCCAATTCAATGTGGAGAAAAGCTGGCCGAATAGTTGGCGGATATCAAAAATCCGGCAATTCCACTTTGGAAGGATCGGTTTCGGCGTATCCGTCTAATAATCCGCGGAATCACTTGAAAAACGCCAGACTGTTCAGGCTGGCGTAATCGTCGTAAGTATTTACCAGAGCAAAAGTAAGGTTCCCGGCGACTGTGAGAAGGGTCGGGTAAAATAATTTTCCATCTAATGGACGGAAATGGACAGAAAAGGCGACGGCTTTGATTGCTCACGACCGTCGCCTTTCATTATGAAAAGATATTATATGTAGATATGGGATTACGAATGAAATTCACAGACAATGGTTTTATTCTGTGTTGCATCCATTCCGTATTGGAGCTTCAGGTCTGGGAAATCATCCGAATTGGTTACAATCAGAATGCAGTCGGTCGCAAAACCGTTTTTCTCGACCAACGCTTTATCAAATTTCAAAAGAGTGTCACCCTGTTTGACCTTTTTTCCTTCCTTCACCATAAGATGGAAGCCCTTACCATTCATGGAGACGGTATCAATGCCGATATGGAGCAACAATTCCGCGCCGTTGTTCACCGTGATTCCGATTGCATGGCCGGTTTCTGCTGTCATCGAAATTTCGCCGTCGCACGGCGCAGTAACCATTTCCCCATCCGGACGGATTGCGATACCGTCCCCCAGCGACTTGGATGAAAATACAGGGTCGTTCACTTCGGAAATCGGAATAACGCTGCCTGAAATGTAAGCGGTCAATTCCTTTACCGGTTCCGTCTTTGCTTTACGGTTAAAAAGTCCCATGGTTCATTCTCCTTACATAAAATTGATTTGAACGCTGTGCAGGCTTCTGCTATGCAGCTTTTTCATTTGCTTTTTAGCAAAAAATCCTGAATCTTTTTCAGATGTTCTTCTTTCAGCAGATAATCTACATAGATCACCTTTGTTTTTTCCGGAAGATCCACATTATAAATGCGGGAGCAGGAAATCAGGAGGTCTGCCGGAATCGGATTTAAACGGTATTCCGCAAGCGACATTTTGTCCAAAAGCTGAATCCGTTCGCCACAGTGGTTTGTGATCTGACGGATCATGTTATCCGCAATTCCTTCACCGAGGTCACATAAAACAATTGCCTTGAGTTTCCGGCTGGAATACGCCCGAAGGTAAACCGCGAGATAGGAAACTTCATGCACATTGGCAGTCAGGTGATACCGCTTCTTCAAAATTGGGTTGATGCCATCCGCCATTTCCATTTCTTTCCCGTAGCGTTTGATCACGTCATTCAAGATGGAATTCGTTTCAAAATATCCCTTTTGCAGCCGCTGAAGCATCTTCGCAATATGGACGGAAATCTTAAATACCAGTTCCGGATTCTTCATGTACGCCGTATGGTATTTCCGGTCAGTCACGCGCAGGAATTCTTCGGTAACTGTCTGGCATTCTTCCGAAATACCGTAATCGTAATCCAGTACGTACAAAACACGCCGGGTATTCAGGCATTCTTCAAAATACGCTTTTTCGCGTTTCGGAACAGTATACCCAAACGGCTCCCAATATGCGCAGATATCTTCGATGCAGGCGTTTCCCTGATATTCTGGCCCCTCCTCCAGCACAAACCTCCGTTCTTGCCGCACAAGGCTGAGAAATACATCTAGAGAAAGCCCTTCTACACTCTTATCCGCCAACCGATGGCCGTGCGATAAAAGCAGCTCCGGAAGCGCCTGATAAAAGGCTGTGTAGCGCTCATAATGCTCCGCATCAAACAGGAAGGTCATCAGGCGCTCCATCGTAATCGAGCCATACGTCCAGTAGTTGATGAACTGTGCAAGCACATGGCGTTTGCCCTCTTCCGTGCCGCTGATCCACATCCCGCGCTTGCTGGTTTCCAGCCGGATACAGGCATATTCATCCGCAGTATTCTGCATCTTCTTTTTCGTGCGCAGCATTGCGGTGTTGGAAGTATAAAGTTCTTCTGCCGCACGCTGGATGGACACCGGCTTTTCCTGAAAAAACAGCCATGTAAAGCCGAAAATAAACCGTTCGTGAGGGGTTTCTGGAAGAATCAGCTGCTTGGTCTGACGAATCATCCGGTCAAGCTGTTTTTGAACCGCTGCCTTTTCTTCTTTTTTAATGTAATATCCACCCATGCTGAGGGAATGGATATGGATATTCTCACGATTCAAAATATCGTTGATTTCCCGGACTTCCGTCCGCAGGGTACGCTGGCTGATGCGCAGTTTGTCCATCAATGCGGCGGAAGACAGCTTTTCATTGCCAAGCAGTGCGCGGAGCAGTTTGATTTTTCGGCTGTACATCTCTTTTCCTGCCTTTCATGGAAGGTTCTCTGCGACTGTATTGTACCGCTTCCAGTGCAGATTGTCCAGCGGATGAGTGCAGTCGTTTCGATTGAAATATCCTGCACCCCCTATAGAACTTCCCGCAGAGAGCTGTTATTCCGGTTCCTTGCCCTTCATACCAAACATAAACGTCAGTGCAAACGAAACTGCGAACGCTGCCGCATTGACCAGAATGTAGATGGGGAGCTGCTTATTCAGGTACAGCAGCATACCAGGAATGCCGGTAACCGACATGCCGGTTCCTCGCAGGTTCAGCAGCGCGGACAACCAGCCGCCAACACCGCCGCCAACGCAGCCCCAGACAAACGGGCTGACCATCCGAAGGTTAACACCAAAAATAGCGGGTTCTGTTATGCCCAGCAATGCCGAAACCGCAGAAGGATACGCCAGGGATTTCATCTTGATGACTTTCGATTTGACCGCAACTGCCATTGCTGCGCCAGCCTGCGCAACGATACCGCAGGACCCGACCGGGTTGACCGGGTTCCAGCCGGTACTTGCCAGCATTTCAATTTCTACAAGGTTCAACGCATGATGGACACCAGTGATCACGATTGCCTGACATGATGCACCCCAGATCAGCCCGCCGAGTCCGAGAGGCAGACCGAACAGCCATGTTACAATATCAACAAGCACCATTTCTACGGTGTGGAAGATCGGCCCTACAAGGAATAGGCCAAGGCAAAGCGAGGTTAAAACGGTGACAAAGGGAGTTACGATCAGGTCGAGCGCGTTTATCACATGGTCATGCAGCCACTGCTCAATTTTGGAGCCAAGGAAGCCTACAATAAATGCCGGAAGGACAGAGCTTTGATAACCGTTTACCTTAATAAATCCGAAGAATACACGCGGTTCTACCGCGCCCTGCGCAACATCCCATGAGGTCGGCAGAATATTATGCACCAGCATCAGGCCGACAACAATACCAAGCACCGGGGAACCGCCAAATTTTTTGAACGCCGACCAGCACACCAGTACTGGCAGGAAGCTGAATGCGGTGTCCGTCAGAATTGCGGTAAAATCAAGGAATTGCTGCGAAATGTCCGCAGGGGTCATACCAAAGAAGGCAAGCAGATCAGGCTGTGTCAGGAAACCGCGAAGCCCCATGAACAGACCGGTCGCGACCATGACCGGGATAATCGGCACAAACACGTCCGCAAAGATCCGTACCAGTCGTTGGATCGTATTGCCGTTTTCGGCCGCGGCCGCTGCCTGCTCACTCTTGGACAAGCCAGAGACACCGAGTTTCATCACTTCTTCATAAACCTTGTTTACAATGCCGGTGCCCAGGATAATCTGGTATTGGCCCGCTGTGAAGAAGCATCCCTTTACCAGTTCGACCGCTTCGATCTTTTTATCATCAATCATCTCACGGTTCTTGACGATTAGGCGCAGGCGCGTTGCGCAGTGTGCCGCCGAGAGAATGTTGTCTACGCCGCCGACGATTTCAATCAGTTCCTCTGCGATTGCTTTATAATCCGCCGTTTTTGCCATTTTTACGATACCTCCAATACCCAAGTATTTACTGTGATCTTTGATTCTGAAAACACCTTGATTTCCACGTTTTCGCTGAAATAGGCTTTCATGGTGAGGACTTTTTCTCCGTCATTTATGAAAATTTCCGTTGTAGACTGGTCAAGGAAAATCTGTAGCTTCTCCAACCCTGCAAGCGGGAGATGCTTTTCGTCATAACCCGGCGCGTCCCACTTTGCCCTCCGGACAGAAAGGATGTGTTGCCGGTTATCCCAACAAATCGATACTGCTGTGCCAAAATCAAGGGACAGCGTCTCTCCATTCAAATCCTCCGCAAGAATTTCCATGCTGGCGGTTCCGCGATTTATCATGGTATTCCCATCACAGACCGTCGATTGGCCGTTTTGACGCAGTGACGCCAGCTCCTTTGCCGGCCTTTGGCAGAGCGTCCCATCACGGGCAAACACCTCTCTGGGAATTGTCAGGCTGTGGAGCCATCCTTCCTTCACGGCGGGCTGGCTCATCTGGTAATCAATTTCACCGGAGCCAAGCCATCCCATCAAAAGGCATCTGCCCGATTCATCGATAAAGCTCTGAGGGGCGTAGAAGTCGAAACCCTCATCCAGCAGCTTTCCGACATTGTCCGTGACAGTGAATTTCCCGTTGTGGTAATCCATTTTCCCGGCAAATGACATCCCCCGGCAGCCATCCTCTTTCTGGCGGCTGACTATGAGAAATTCCGGTCCCTGCACTTCAAGCAAATCAGGGCATTCGCACATATACCCCCAGTCCAGCACCGGGTTCAGCATACTGCCGATCCAGTCCCACTTTTGCAGGTCGTCCGATACAAACAACGCCACATTGCCCTTTTTGCCTTTCTCCTGTGCGCCAACCAGCATCCACCAGCGCCCCTCTTTCCGCCATACCTTCGGGTCGCGGAAATGCGGTGTATACGTATCCGGAAGATACACCACTGGGCCCTTTTTGACAAACGTTTTCCCGTCCTCCGATACGGCTGTACACTGATAGGTTTCGCGGCCACCTTCTGCATCTCGGACATTCCCTGTATAAAACAGATAATATTTGTCCCCTGCTACAATACCCGAACCGGAATAACAGCCATTCTTCTCATACCACTCATCCGGCTCCAGTACACTGCCTTCATCGGTCCAGTGGATCAGGTCATCCGATACACAGTGGCGCCAGCGCTTGCTTCCCTGCGGAACCACATCTGGTAGCCATTGGTAAAAAACGTGGTAGATTCCGTGAAACTGCGCCAGCCCATTCGGATCGTTCAGGAAACCGGAAATTGGCGAAATATGATACTTTGGTTTCATGTTCCTGTTCTCCTTTCTTTGATTTGACTTCATTTTACAACAAAACACGCCGTAAGAGAATCCGCATTTTTGCCTACCCGCTGTGCAAAAACCGGAATATACTTTTTGAGCCGGATGCTTTATACTGAAGTACAGAAAAGCGTCGAAAGGAAGGATTCGATCAATGAGCGTTCCAAAACTGTGTCAGCAATTTATTTACGGCGGAGACTATAATCCGGAGCAGTGGCTCGACCGTCCGGACATCCTGGAACAGGATATCGTATTGCTAAAGAAAGCGCATATCAATACAGTCACGTTAGGGGTTTTTTCATGGTCGGTGCTGGAGCCGCAGGAAGGGGTGTTCCGCTTTGAATGGCTGCACAAGATCATTGACAGGCTGTACCAGAATGGCATCCGCGTGATACTCGCAACACCGTCCGGTTCCCGTCCAAGATGGCTGGCCGAGAAATACCCGGAGGTTCTCCGTGTACGTGAGGATCGTGTGCGCTATTTATATGGCGAGCGGCACAATCATTGTTATACATCGCCGGTCTACCGCGAAAAAGTTGCAGTCATCAACCGGAAGCTTGCCGAAAATTTCAAGGATCATCCGGCAGTCATGATGTGGCATATTTCCAATGAATACCGGGATGAGTGCCACTGCCCACTGTGCCAGCAGGCATTCCGGAAATGGCTGAAAAATAGATATCAAAATATTGATGAATTAAATCATGCGTGGTGGACAACCTTCTGGAGCCACACCTATCAATCCTTCGACCAGATCGAAAGCCCCTCCTCCATTGGGGAAAAAGGGCTGCACGGATTGACCCTGGACTGGAAGCGGTTTGTTACGGCGCAGACCACCGATTTTATGTGCCATGAGATACGAGTGCTGCGGGAAGCGGGTGTACAGCAGCCAACGGTCGTGAATTTTATGAATGATTATACCGGCCTGGATTATTATAAGCTGGCGGAACACGTGGATTATGTTTCCTGGGACAGTTATCCGACCTGGCATCATAAAAGTGATGTTTTGACCGCTTTTGATACTGGGATGCAGCATGACCTGATGCGTTCCATGAAACAGAAACCGTTCCTGTTGATGGAATCCAGCCCGTCCAGCCCGAACTGGCAGAATATCAGCAAAGTGAAAAAGCCGGGAATGCTCATGAATGCCGCCCTGCACGCGGTAGCACATGGTTCGGACAGTGTGCAGTTTTTCCAAATTCGTCAAAGCCGGGGCGGTTTTGAAAAGTTTCACAGCGCAGTGATTGACCATTACGGCGGCGAGGATACCCGAATATTCAAAGAAGTAACAGAAACCGGCGTGGTTTTGGAAACGCTGGCGGAAATCAAAGGAAGCCAGGTAAATGCAGCGGCGGCTGTTATCTATGATATGGAAAGCCGGTGGGCGATGGAAAGTGCCAAAGGCCCACGAAATGAAGGGCTGTTCTACCATGAGGCCGCGCTGAAATCGTATCAGGCGCTTCGGAAAAACGGGCTGAATGTCGATGTGATCAACATGGAGCAGTCTTTGGAAAAGTACCGGATCATTGCTGCACCCATGCTGTATATGTTCCGGGCGGGTATTGAGGAGAAACTGCGTGGTTTTGTCCAGCAGGGCGGCATTCTGGTCATGACCTATTGGAGCGGTATTGTAAATGAAACAGACCTCTGCCATATCGGCGGAACGCCGCATGGACTGACCGATGTACTTGGTTTGCGCAGTGAAGAAATTGATGGACTTTGCAAAGGGGAAACCAACCATTTTCTTCCCTTGGGAAAGAACGGACTTTTCATGAAAGACCGCTATGAATGCAGCCATCTTTGCGATCTGGTTCATTTGGACGGTGCGAAGCCCCTGATGACATATGCGGAAAACTTTTATAAAGGCTATCCGGCTTTGACCGTCAATAATTATGGAAGCGGACTTGCATATTATGTTTGTGCCGATGCGGAAATGGATTTTTACCTCGATCTCTATCGAAATATTATTGCAGAACAGAATATCCCGCCTGTAATGGATTCCATTCCGGAAGGGATTGAAATCTCAAGCCGAACCATCAAAAACACTGAATATGTGTTCGTTCAGAATTTTACGGAAGAACCCATTTGTATTCGACTTCCCAACGAAGCTGAAATCCTGTTTGGATGTTATGATGGAGCGATACAAGGGTATTCCTCCGTTATATACCGAAAAAAGACACAATTACCGCAGAAATAAATCTTTGTGCCCTCTTCGTTTTGAACGCATGAAATGGAGAGGGCATATTGCATCCTTTGACTAATTCACAGATCATCTTACCGATGAATGCAACAAAAACTGTTAGTGAAGTGCTATACTAAAGTTGTAACAGAAGTGTCTCATGAGATATAATCAGAATT
>CAJUGU010000052.1 GCA_910586105.1 uncultured Eubacteriales bacterium
GACACAAGGGACTTAAAATCCCTCGGTAGCGATACCGTGCCGGTTCGAGCCCGGCTAGCGGCACCAGAAAATTCCCGTATTTTCACGAATACGGGAATTTTTTACGCATTGAAAAAAGCCAGAGTTCGGATTGATAACGATCGACTTTCCCAATATATGTGCATTGCTTCGCCAAATTTCGTCCCCTTGCCAGAAGCGCCAGTGCTCGATTCGGTTAGAAATGACCTGATTACTTCCTAAAAGGACGCGCTATCAGAACTGGAAGTCTTGTGCTCAACCAACTTTCCATTTTGTCGAATTTCGCTTACGCATAATTTTGCGCCATGCCATCCGCCGCGCTGATCGGGTCATTCCTTTTATAACTCAGTTAATATAAAACATGGAGGACTGCCGTTTGTGCAGTCCTCCGCATTTTTTTGACCGCAGCAGCTTCCGCAAGCCGCTGCCGTAACTCTTATGTTTCGATCGTAATATCCGCGTTCGCGGCAACGCTGTAAAGGGCAAAATACCGCTCCTCCATTGGTATCCATCGCATCTGGAACGCCGGGAAGTTCTCCCCCTCCCGTTCACGCAGGCGGCGCTGCTGTTCGGCTGGCGAGCAGGTCAGGAACACCGTCAGGTCATAATACGGCAACAGCCGTGGATGCTGCGAATAACCGCCCTCCACGATCGTAAGCGCCGCAGGCGGCAGCTCGACCGGTTCGAGGAACCGTCCCGCGTGGCAATCACATCGGCGATACCGGACCGCTTCCCCGGCGTGCGCGGGGCGTAACGCTTCGCATTCCAACCGCGCCAAGTCGATATTGCCGCAGGGGATCCGTTCCCAATCCGGCGCGCGCTCCGGGAATGGCAGGTAAAAATCGTCCACGTGCAGCAGACGGCTTGGCCACCGCTCGCGCAGGAGCGCCGCCAGCGTCGTCTTCCCGCTCCCGCAGCGCCCGTCGATCGCTATAACCATCCGCTGACGCTGCCGGAACCGTTCTTCGATCCGCGCCAGCAGCGGCGCGAACCGGTCTTGCATTTCCATTGGCCCCTCCTTTTGTTCCCTTACGGCTCCTCGGTACCGGTGAATAAAACGCCCTGCGCGCCGAATTCCGCCTCATCGCTGCGGGCTTCCTCCACGGCGGAAATCGCGGCGGACGCTTCCGCGTTCCCGTCCGCCCGGGCGCGCGCCTTCCAGGCCCGCAGGCGGGGCCCGTCCAGCTCCGCGCACGCTGCGGCGAACAATTCCGCGCGTCCCTGCGCATACGCCTTTTCCGCGTACTCCTCCGCGAGCCGCGCGGGCTCCGCCGACTTGCTCAGCGCGATCGCAAAAATCTCCCGGTCGTCCTCGTCAAACGCCGTCTGTACCGCTTCCTGCGCCAGCGCGGCAGGGTCTTCCGTCCATGGCAGCGCAATCCGGAATACGAGCGCGTCCTGCCGGTCGAGCGCTTCGCGGACAAATCCTTCGGCCAGCGTCCTGCGCTCCGCTGTTTCGTAGAACGCCGTCGCAAAAAACGTCCGGTTTTCTTCCCGCATGAGCCGCCGGAGCATTTCGCGCTGCGCATCCAAATCCAACAGGCGGTACACCGCACAGAATTCGTGGAGCGACTGCTCCTGCTCGAACTGTTCGGCCAGCTCGGTCAGCGGCTGTTCCCCCACGTATCGGGCGGAATAGACCGCGACCGTTTGGGACGGCTCGGCTTTCTTTTCGTATAAATCCTCCAGCGCAAGGCGCAGGGCTTCTATCGCCTCCGCATCCTGTGAAGCCGCTTCACAGGACGGCGTCCAATATACCGTCAGCGGACGGCCTCCGACCGAAAGCATGGAGCGCTCCACCGTCTCCGCCGCATCCAGGCCGACCACAAAAACATACGGTTTTTGATAGCACCCATCCGTCATGCCGGCATTTGAGTCCGCCTGACCGGTATCCGGCGGCGTGGAGCGCTCCCCTGGCGGCAGATATGCCCCCAGGGCAAACCCGCCCGCGCAGACGGTCACCGTGAACGCCGCCGCCAGCGCTGCCGCCCGACGCCGCAGCGGCTTTGCATGGGCGATCTCCCTAAGGCGCTCGCGCAGCAGGGCTTTGCCGTCGTAAAGCGCGAGCGGCGCGCCCTTTTCCGGCCGGAGCCCATGCGCCGCGGTACGCAGCAGGGTTTCGCCATAGGCGCGGCGTCCGTCGCCGTCCAGCTCCCGCAGGAGCGCTTCGTCGCAGGAAAGCTCGCACCGGCGGTCGATCTCGCGCGCCATCCAATATACGAAGGGGTTGAACCAGTGCAGGCAGACCGCCAACTGGGTCAGCCGCTGATACAGCGGGTCGAGCCGCCGCAGGTGGGTCAGTTCATGCCCGACTGCCAGCGAAAACCCCGGCTCCGCCAGCACGTGCGGCGGCAGGACGACCCATGGCTTCCAAACGCCCAGCAGCATCGGCGACGCGGCCGCTTCGTTTACAAACAGCCCCACCGGGCGGCGGAGCCCCCGCCGCTCCGCAAGCTGCCCGAAGCGCTCCCGCCATTCCGGCGGCGCAGGCGTGCAGCCCGCGCGCACCGCACGGGAAAACCGGCGGTATTGCCACAGCCTGCGCAGAATAAGCCCTGCCGCGACCGCCAGCCAGACCGCACACGCGATCTCCGCCGCATCCGGCAGCAGCGCCTTGCGCCGGAATTCCTCCATGTCAAAAACCGGATCGTTCCGAAGCTCGATAACCACGCGCGGCTCCATGGGATCGGACACCGTCCCCGCTTTTTCGCCCTGCGGCTCCGGCCATACCGCTTCCGACCGGGGATCGTAACGGAACAGCGCCCCGACCGGGCCGTCTTCCCACGCGATTGGCAGCAGCAGGCGCGCCAGCACCGCCAGCCAAATGTAATAGCGCCAGCGTTGGCTGACGCGTCCGCGCAGCAGCCGTCCCAACGCGAACACCGCCAGCCCCAGCAGCGTCCCCGAAAGCGACAGCGACAGGACGGCTTTCACCAGCGCGGTCACAGGCCTTCCGCCTCCGTCTCCCAATACTGCCTCAGCTCGTCATAATCCGCCTGCGAAAGCAACTCCTGACGGATGAGGGTGGAAACCAGCCCTTTCGCATCCCCGGCGTAGATTTTGTCCACGAAAAGCCCCGCCTGCTCATCGCAGTATTCCTGCTCGCTGACAAGCGCAGTATAGCGGTTGCGCCGCCCCTCCTTGTCGGCTGACAGCGCGCCTTTTTCGACCAGCCGCGAAAGCAGGGTGACGATGGTATTTTTCGACCAGCGCTCACCCCGTTTGGCGATGCCCTCCGCAAGGTCAAGGTAACGCGCGCTCCCGCCGTTTGCCCAGATCAGGCGCATCAGCACCCGTTCGTGATCGGATATTTGCCGCATAAAACGCACCCCCACGCGAAACGTACAACGTGTTATCCTACCCATAGGATAACATGCTGTACACCATCTGTCAAGCGCTTTTTCAAAGCCTCCCGCTCAGCCCGTCCGGCGGACGCTCAGGCCCCGAAGCCGCCGGTCACGCCCAGCACCTGCCCGGTCACGAACGAAGCCTCGTCGGACGCCAGGAAGCGGATCGCTTTCGCCGTTTCCTCGGGCGTGCCGATCCGGCAAAGCGGGGTCTCCCCGGCAAGCGCGCGCAGCGTTTCCGGGCTGTGAACGCGGTTCATGTCGGTGTCGATCACCCCGGGGGCGACGCAGTTGGCGCGGATCCCGGAAGGCCCCAATTCCTGCGCAAGCGATTTGGTCAGCCCGATCAGCGCCGCCTTGGATGCAGCGTAATGGCTTTCGCAGCTCGCGCCCGTCACCCCCCAGACCGAGGACACCGTGACGACCGCCCCCTTTTGGACGGCGAAAAAGTCGGGCAGCGCCGCCTGCACCGCATAAAAGGCGCTGCGCAGATTGCTGTCGAACATCAAATCCCAATCCGCGTCGGTAATGTCCTGAAACAGCTTTTGCTGGGCCGCGCCCGCGTTGCAGACCAGCGCGTCGATCCGTCCAAAGGCGGCGCGGACCGCTTTCGCGCAGGCTTCGACCTCGCCGCGGTCGCGCATATCGGCGCGCACGGCAAGCACCGCGCATCCCTCTTTGGTCAGCGCCTGCGTCAGCGCCTGCGCTTCCGCCTCGCTTGTCCGCCAGCTGAACGCCGTGCGCCAGCCTGCCCGTGCAAATTCCCGTACCGTCGCCGCGCCGATCCCACGGGATCCGCCGGTGATCCAAACCGTTTGCATCCGTCTGCCTCCTTTTCGGCTCCATACTTCAAACTTCGTGCGCCCTGACCGCACTCCATGCGCCGTAACATCCTTTCTGCGGCTTGACACGCTACATGCGCCGCGTCGTGCTTCATGCCCGCGTCTGCGCAGCACCTTCCGAAAAAGGAAAGGGCGGCGACGCCGCCCTTTCCGGGTGAACGCTCAAATCGCAACCGTCAGCTGCGCTTCGAGCAGGTTCTTATTCAGGGTCTTGGTCTTCGCCAAGCCTTCTTCAATATCGATATCGGTCACTTCGCTGTGGTCGGATACCACGATGCGCTTCGACTTGCCGTCCTCGATGCACTTGACCGCCCAATAGCCCATACGGGTCGCCATCACACGGTCCTGCGCCGTCGGCGTGCCGCCGCGCTGGATATGTCCAAGGATCGTAACGCGGGTGTCGATGCCCGTGTTTTCATGGATGCGGTCGGCGACCGACTGCGCGCTGCCGTAGCCCTCCGCAACGATGATAATATGGTGGTTGCGGCCCTTGATGCGGCCCGTGCGCATTTTGTCGATCACATCGGTGTCGAAATCGACCTCCTGTTCGGGCAGCAGGGTAGCCGTTGCGCCGACTGCGCAGCCGACGTTCAGCGCCAGATGCCCGGCGCGCCGTCCCATGACCTCGACCACCGAGCAGCGCTCGTGGGACTGCATGGTGTCGCGCAGTTTGTCGATGCATTCGATCGCCGTATTGCAGGCGCTGTCGAAACCGATGGTATAGTCGGTGCAGACGATGTCGTTATCGATCGTCCCCGGTACGCCGATGCAGGGCACGCCCAGCCGCGAAAGCGCCTGCGCACCCCGGAAGGTGCCGTCGCCGCCGCAGCAGATCAGGCCGTCGATGCCCAGATAGCGGCAGGTGTCGACCGCCTTTTGCAGCCCTTCCTCAGTCGTCATTTCCTTGCAGCGGGCGGTATACAGCATCGTGCCGCCCTTGCGAATGATGCCGTCCACGCTGCGCGCCGACAGCTCAATGATATCGCCGTTAATCAGCCCGCTGTAGCCGCGCCGGATGCCCAGCACGGAAATACCGTGCGCCGACGCCGTGCGGACGACCGCGCGGATGACTGCATTCATGCCCGGCGCGTCGCCGCCGCTGGTCAGGATTCCAATCCTGCGGATGGGTTTCTTATCCATTTTGTGATTCCTCCATACCTTGCATTTTGTCAGAGCCTTTCCGCGCCCCGGCGTCCGGGGCGCAGGCTCTCCGGTTGAACGGGGCCCGGCCCTTGAGTTCACTTCATTATAACATTTTCCGCGCCCAAAATACACCTTATTTTTTCGACGGTTTCCAGATCGCGCGCGACCCAAAGCCCCCGGGGCGCGAGCAGCCGCTTGCCGGTATCCTGCGGATAGAACTGCACCGGGATCTCCCCGCGGTTTTGCAGCAGCACCGCCTTGACCTGCTCGAACGCTTCGCCCTCCATCGAGGCCAGCTTGATATGCAGCCGCTGCCCCGCCTTACGCGCCGCCTGCCGCGGGTCGGCCGCCGGGCCGCGCCGGGACGCTGCCTGCCCGGTCAGCGACGCAACCGTTTCCGCGTCCAGCGGGCGCACGTTGTCGGCAATGATCTTCGGCGCTTCGTCCTCGCGCGCGTCAATCCGCCCGTCGAGCAGCACCGCGGCATCCTCCCGCAGCAGCCCGCTGAACTGCTGGAGCGTCCGGGGGAACACGACCAGCTCGACCCCGCCGGTCTCGTCCTCCGCCTGCACGTAGGCCATCATGCCGCCGCTGCGGGTCGTTTTCAGCCGTACCCCGGTCACGACCGCCGCCAGCCGGACGCTCATGCCATCCCGGAACACCGGCTTTTCGATGCTTTCGTCGGTCAGGTCGTCGACCAGCGCGCGAATCCGCGCCGTCCGCGCCTGTTCCGCCAGTTCATGGTATTCGTCCATCGGGTGGCCGGACAGGTACAGCCCGGTAGTCTCCTTTTCCATCGCGAGGCGTTCGCGGCGGGAGAATTCCTGCACGTTCGGCAGCTCGATGCGGGCGTCCTGCACTTCGTCGTTGCCCATGCCGAACAGGTCGAGCTGGCCTTCCAGATTACGGCGGCGGCTCGCGCTTGCGGCGTCGAGCACCCGGGTATAGATTTGCAGGAGCTGGCGGCGGTTCGCGCCCATCGAATCGAACGCCCCCGCTTTGATAAGGCTTTCCAGCGACCGGCGGTTGAGGTCGTAAGGGCTCATGCGGTCGCAAAAATCCTGAAAGGACCGGTACCGCCCGCCCTTCTCGCGTTCCTGTACGACCTGCTTCATGAAGCCGCGCCCGACGTTCTTGATCGCGGACAATCCAAACCGGATGCCCCCGCCCGAAACCGAAAATTCGTCGTCCGATTCGTTCACGTCGGGCGGCAGCACGCGCAGCCCCATTTCACGGGCGGCGGCGATGTATTCCGAGATCTTGCCCGAAAAATCGAGCACCGAGGTCAGTAGCGCCGCCATATATTCGCGTGGGTAATGGCATTTCAGGTAAGCGGTGCGGTAGGCGACCAGCGCGTAGCAGACCGCGTGGGACTTGTTGAAGCCGTAGTTGGCGAAATCCAGAATTTCGTCGAAAATCTCCGCGGCGGTCTTTTCCGGGATGCCGCGTTTGACCGCGCCGTCAATCCCGAGTTCTTCGTTGCCGTGGATGAAATTCACGCGTTCCTTTTCCAGCTCCTTGAACTTCTTTTTGCTCATGGCGCGGCGCACCATGTCCGCCTTCCCCAGCGAGAAGCCGGCCAGCGCCTGGAACACCTGCATAACCTGCTCCTGATAGACCATGCAGCCGTAGGTGACCGACAGGATCGGTTCCAGGAGCGGGTGCTTGTAAGTCACCTTTTCCGGGTTGTGGCGGCACTCGGTGTAACGCGGGATGTACTGCATCGGCCCGGGCCGGTACAGCGCAATCACCGCCGTGATATCTTCGATCGACTGCGGGCGCAGGTTGACTACGACGTTGGTCATGCCCGCCGATTCGAGCTGGAACACGCCCACCGTTTTCCCCTGCCAAAGCATCTGATAGGTCGCTTCGTCGTCCAGCGGGATCTTGTCCATATCGAAATCCGGCGCCGAACGGCGCGCCATCTTTTCCGCGTCCGCGATCACGGTCAGGTTGCGCAGGCCGAGGAAGTCCATTTTCAGCAGCCCCAGCTCTTCCAGCGTCACCATCGTAAACTGCGTGACCGGCTGGCCGTCGTTCACGGCGAGCGGCACATAGGTGTCGACCGGCTCCTTCGTGATGACCACGCCCGCCGCATGGGTCGACGCGTGGCGCGGCATGCCCTCGAGGGCGCGCGCGGTGTCGATCAGCTTTTTCGTCAGTGGGCTGCCGTCGTACATCTTACGCAGCTCCGGGTTGGCCTTGAGCGCCTTTTCAATGGTGATGTGCAGTTCCATCGGCACCTGCTTGGCAACCGCGTCGACTTCGTTGTACGGAATGTTGAGCGCGCGCCCCACGTCGCGGATCGCCGCGCGCGCCGCCATCGTGCCGAAGGTGACGATCTGCGCGACCCGGTCGGCGCCGTACTTTTCGGTGACGTACTGGATGACCTCGGGACGGCGCACATAACAGAAATCGATATCGATATCGGGCATGGAGACGCGTTCCGGGTTCAGGAACCGTTCAAAATACAGCGAATATTCGATCGGGTCGAGGTCGGTAATGTCCAGGCAGTAGGCGACGATCGAGCCCGCCGCCGAACCGCGCCCCGGCCCGACCGGAATCCCGCTGCGCTTGGCGTAACCGATGAAATCGGAGACGATCAGGAAGTAGTCGACAAAGCCCATCTGGGCGATCATATCCAGCTCGTATTGCAGGCGCTGGCGCTTGTCCTCGCCCCCGTCGGGATAACGGCGCGCGAACCCTTCGTCGCAGAGCTTGCGCAGGTAGGCTTCGGAGGTGTAGCCCTCCGGCACGTCGAACCGCGGCAGGCGGTACTTTCCGAACTCGAATTCGACCTGGCACCGTTCCGCGATCGCCAGCGTGTTCGTCAGCGCTTCGGGGGTGTCGGCGAACAGGGCGCGCATTTCAGCCTCGCTCTTGATGTAAAATTCCTCGGTCGCGAACTTCATGCGGGTCGGGTCGTCGACCGTTTTTCCCATCTGGATCGACATCAGCACGTCCTGCAGCGCCGCGTCTTCCTTCGCGATATAATGCGCGTCGTTGGTCGCAACCAGCGGGATCCCGGTCTCCTGCGAAAGGCGGATGAGCTGCCGGTTGACCTCGACCTGCTCCGGGATGCCGTGATCCTGGATTTCCAGAAAATAATTGCCCTCGCCGAACACGTCCCGGTACCACAGCGCCCGCTTTTTGGCTTCGTCATAGCGGCCTTCGCCGATCAGCCGGGGCAGCTCGCCCGCAAGGCAGGCCGACAGGCAGATCAGCCCTTCGTGGTGCTGCTCGAGCAGCTCATGGTCGACGCGCGGCTTCATATAAAACCCTTCGGTGAAGCCAAGGCTCACCATATGGATCAGGTTGCGGTAACCGGCCATGTTTTCGCACAGCAGGATCAAATGGCTGTGCCATTCGCCGCCGGTGTAGGCGCGGGCGTGGCGCGAACCGGGGGCGACATAGACCTCGCAGCCGATCACGGGATGGATGCCGCGTTTTTTGGCGGCGCGGTAAAAATCGATCGCGCCGTACATCACGCCGTGATCGGTGACGGCGACGGCGGGCTGGCCCAGCTGGGCGACGCGGTCCATCAGCTGTTCGATGCGGCACGCGCCGTCCAGCAGGCTGTATTCGGTATGCACATGCAGATGTGCGAATGCTTCCATGGGTTATCCTCCTTGCTGCGCGGCAATCCGCAGGATGCGTTTGAGCCGGTGGTCGAGCCCGGGCTTGGAGATCGGCGGCGAGAACTTCGCCGCCAGCTCGGCAAGGCTGGCCTCGGGATAGGCGACGCGCAGGTCGACCGTCTCGCGCAGGTTTTCCGGGAAGACCTCGATCCCGCCGTAGGCGAGCGCCGCCTCGATCGCGGCGATCTGCCGCTGGGACGCAGCCGAGGTCTTGAGCAGGTTTGCCGTCTCGCAGTTGACCTGCCGGTTGACGTGGTTGCGCAGGTCCTTTTCGACCTTGGCCTCCATGATCGCAATCGCCGCGCCGGACGCCCCGATCATGGTCAGGAAATCCTCGATCCGGGCGGTCTCCTTGAAATAGATCAGCGAGCACGCCGCCCGCTCGGTCGAACGGGGCGAAATGCCGCTGTCAAGCATCAGGCTCATGACCTCGCGGGACAGCGGGCTGTGGCTGATCTTGAGCTCCAGATGGCTTTTTTTGTCCGGCCCGGCGACCGAGCCCGCCATCAGGAACGCCCCCCGCAGGAAGGCGGCGGCGCAGCAGTCGTTTTCCAGCACATTCCGGTTGAGATGCCAGGTGATGCTGGGCCCGAAATCGTAGCCGAAGCCGGTGAAGATGCGCCGCAGATGGTCAGGGCTGTCGATGGACAGCGTCTGCCGCCCGCCGGCCGTTTGGGGCTCCGCCTCGATCTGAAAGACGCGGGCGAGCAGCAGCGCCGTGCGCCGGAGCACCCCGGTGTGCGCGCTGGACACGCGAATCCCCCGGTCGCTGAACGCGGGGGCAAACAACAGGATGCCGTACAGCTCCGCAAGGCAGCAGCAGGGGCGGCCCAGCGGGGCGCGGCAAAGCTCGGCTTTGGTTTCAGCAGAAAATGTCACGGAAAACCCCTCGTTTCTATCATGATACAGCGCCGGTCAACGGTTGTAGTCGCGATGGAGCATCGAGACCTGATAGCCGCCCGCGCGGATGTGTTCGCCGAGCGCTTCCGCGATCGCCACCGAACGGTGCTTGCCGCCCGTGCAGCCGATGCAGACCGTGACCGAGGTCTTGCCCTCCGCCACGTAGCGCGGCAGCAGGAAGTCGATCAGCGCCCCCAGCCGCTGCATCAGCTCGTCCGCCGTGCCGCCCTGAAAGACGTAGTCGCGCACCGCCTGCTCGGTGCCGTTGTGCTCGCGCAGGCTGATCTCATAATAGGGGTTCGGCAGGAACCGCACGTCGAATACCAGATCGGATTCAGGCGGGATGCCGTATTTGAACCCGAACGATTCCACGGTGACCTCGAACAGTTTGTCCCGGTCGTTTGAGGAAAAAATGCTGATGATCCGTTCCCGCAGCCCCGCGGCGGACAGGCGCGTCGTGTCGATCACGTAATTCGCCTTGCCCCGAATCCCTTCGAGCAGCGTGCGCTCCTTCTGGATCGCCTGGAGCATCCCCGTGGCGTTGTCCATCAGCGGATGCTTGCGTCGAGTTTCCTTAAAGCGGTTGATGAGCGTCGACGTATCCGTATCCAAAAACAGGATCTCGACCTCGCAGCCCATTTCCTTGATCGCGTCCAGCGAAAGGAACAGCTGGTCGAAGTTGCCGCCCGCCCGCACGTCGGTACACAGCGCGACCTTTTCGTAGCGCTCGGCAGCGTTGACGCAGACCTCCGCAAACGTCGGAATCAGCGCCAGCGGCAGGTTATCCACGCAGTAATACCCCAAATCCTCCATGGACGCAACGGCGCGGCTCTTCCCTGCGCCGGACATACCCGAAATGATTAAAAAATACATCTCTACTCCCCACTTTCCGTTCCCCCTTTTGGGGAAACTCGATCGTTTGCGGCGGCAGGGACGCGCCCCGCCCGCCCGCTTTCTGCGCCGCTACAGCAGCCGCACCTCGCATTCCAGCTCAACCCCGAAGGCCGCCAGCACGCGCGACTGCACCGTTTCGATCAACCGGCGCATCTCGTCCGCCGTCGCGCCGCCCCGGTTGATGAGGAAGCCCGCGTGCTTCTCCGAGACCTGCGCGCCGCCGATGGCGAAGCCTTTCAGCCCGCAGTCCTCGATCAGCTTACCCGCGAAATACCCCTCCGGGCGCTTGAAGGTCGAGCCTGCCGACGGGTATTCGAGCGGCTGCTTATCGCGGCGGCGGGCGGCGAAGTCCTCCATCTTTGCGCGGATGGCCGCCGGGTCGCCCGACTGCAGTTCCAGACTTGCGGATACGATCAGGCGTTCCGGACGCCCTTTATAGGCGCTCTCGCGATAGCCGAACCCATGCTCCGCGCCGGTCAGCGCGCCTTCACCGCCGTCCGGCAGCACATAAGCCGACGCGGCTGTGATGTCCGCCATTTGCCCGTCGTAAGCGCCCGCGTTCATGAACACCGCCCCCCCAAGGCTCCCCGGGATGCCCGCCGCGAATTCTGCGCCGGTCAGGCCGTTCGCCAGCGCCGCCGCGGCGACCTGCGCGAGCGTCGCTCCCGCCTGCGCTTCGATCCGGCAGCCGTTGGCGCGGATGCCCGACATCCCCAGCGTGCAGACAACGGCACCCGGCACGCCCTCGTCCCGTACCAGCAGGTTCGAGCCGCGGCCGATCACCGTCACCGGTTCGCCGGTTTCCCGGAGCGCGGCAAGCAGGCTGCCAACCGGCGTTTCCGGCGTCAATTCCAAAAAATATCGTGCGGGGCCGCCGATACGAAAGGTCGTATGACGGCTCATCGGTTCGTTTTCCAGCAGCCTGACCGTCCCGTCGAACGGCGCAAGCGCGGCCCGGATATCCTCCATGGGATCCCTCCTGTTATCGCGTGATCTTCTTTCTATCAGTATAGCATCCCGCTCCAATAAAATCCATAGAAATCTTCCCTTTTTTGAAATCTTGTGAGAGGACGGACGCGCCGCCGCCCGTCTGCCGCCCTCCCTTCCGGGCATGAAAAAGCCCGGGGCCTCCCGTTCGGGAAAGCTCCGGGCCTCCGGTTTACGGCTCCTGCGCCGGGGACGGCTTCCGGTGCATCCGCCCCTGTTCGTACAGCTCGATCTTGTAATCAAGCCGTTCCAGCGACCGCTGCATATCCTCCATCCGCGCCGCCAGCTGCCTGCGCTGGGCCATGAGCAGCTCCTTGCGCGCTTCCAGCGTTTCGTCCCCCTGCCGGTACAGCGCGACGTATTCGATCAGCGCTTCGATCTGCACGCCCGCCGCCCGCATGCACTTCATCAGCTCGATCCAGCCGCAGGATTCCTCGTCATAGTTGCGAATCCCGTTTTTGTTGCGCGGGACCGGCGGCAGCAGCCCGATCTTTTCATAATACCGCAGCGTATCCGCCGAGATATCGAACTTCCTGCTCACTTCCGCGATCGTCATGATCCCATCCCCTTCCTAGCGCCGCCGTCCGGCAGCGTCCGGCTTATATGCCGAAGACCGCCTTTGCGCGTTCCATATTCTGCTTAATCTTTACCTGGAATGGGCAGCGTGTTTCACACATCCCGCATTTTATGCAGTCGCCCGCGTGGCTTTTCAAAACGGCATAGTGCTCGCGCACCGTCTCCGGTACCTCGCCCTGCGCCTCAGCCAGATGCAGGAACTTCGTCACGCCCGCAATGTCGATCCCCTTCGGGCAGGGCGCGCAGTGGCCGCAATACATACAGTGCCCCTCCCAGCTGATCTTCGGCAGGGACGCCAGCGCGGCGGCAAAATCGGTCTCCTCCCGGGGGGCGTCCTCGTAGGCGACGCTTGCCCGCAGCTCGTCCACCGTCCGCGCGCCCGACATGACTGACGCCACGCCCGGCCGCGTGAGCGCATAATGCAGGCACTGGTTGAGCGTCAGCGCCTTGCCCGCCGGGGAATACTCGCTGAGCAGGTCGCCCCCGCCGAACGCCTTCATGACCGTGATGCCAACCCCCAGCCGCTGGCAGGTCTCATACAGCTCCTGCCGCTGCGGGTCCATGTTCACGAGCGGCTTTTCGTAGCTCGCTTCCGCCCAGAGCGCTTCCACGTCCTCGCCCGCAGGCTGAAGGTCATAGCACGGGTTGACGCTGAACATCAGCACGTCGATCAGACCGCCGCGCACCGCCGCCAGCGCGACCTCCGGGTTATGGCTCGACAGGCCGACGCTGCCGATCGTGCCCGCCGCCTTCAGCGACTGCGCATAGTCCATCACGCCGTTGCGGATGACCGTTTCCCAATCCAATATGGAATCCACGTAATGGATCATCCCGATCTCGACCGTATCGGTCTCCAGCCGCCGCAGCTGGTCCTCGAAGCCTTCCCGTACCTCCGCAAGATCGCGGGTGCGCTTGTATTGCCCGTCCTTCCAGACCGAGCACAGGTGCGCCTGCAACACAAATTTTTCCCGCCGTCCGCGCATCGCGCGCCCCAGATTCGACCGGAAATCCGGGTCGGGGGAATATAAGTCGATGCAGTTGACCCCCGTCTGTTCCATCAGGTCGACGAACGACTTGACCTCCTCGTAAGACTTGCCGACCATGCCCTCGCATCCCATGCCGATCTCGCCGACCGGGATCCCGGCGCGCCCTAAAATTCGCTGCCGCATATTGTCCTCCTTGTGTTTTCCGCCGGAGCGGGTTCTGTCTTTAATAAGGTATCACTTGGAGTATACTCCATGTCAAGGGGATATTCCAGATTTTCCGCAGAAAAAATTTTTCCCGCCGCCTGTAACCTTTCCGCCCCCTCGGGTGTCTTATCCGTGAAAGGCCTTTCCGGAAAACACAAAGGGAGTGTGGACAGAAAAGGGGGAGCGCTCATGAAGCTGCCCGAACAATACCGCATTGCGATCCGCCTGTTTTATGTATGAGGATTACAGCGTGCGCGAAATTGCGCAGATCCCTCACCTTTCGGAAAGCAATGTCAAGGTGCGGCTGTCGCGCGGGCGCGCGCTGCCCAGGGAACAACTACAGGAGGAATGGAACCATGACGAATCATGAAAAGTATGAACAGGCGTTTGCCGCGCCGCATCCCTCCGCCGGATTTTCATTGGAGGCTGCGCATACGTCTTATCGAAGCAAATTGATCCGCGCCGCTGCCGCGGCTTCTGCGGCCTGCCTGCTGCTGGCCGGCGCAGGCGGGATCGCCTATGCCGCAGATGCCGGCGGTATCCAGCGGACCATGCGGATTTGGATGCAGGGCGAATGGATCCTGAGCCCGTATAAATATCCCGAACCCGATTTTGACGCGGTTTCGGCGGATTGAGCGGAGACGTCAAACGGGAAATATCGCCGCCGATCGGTCACACGCAAAAAAACAGGGGGCTGTAAAAAACAGCTTCCACTGGCATTTTCAGTTGGATTGGTGTATCATTTCTTGTGATTGGTTTTTCATCGCAGTAATCATATCACAAACAGCAGCGGCTGTCACTTTTTTTAACAGCCGCTGTTATTTTTCTAGGGACTTTTTTACAGCCCCTTTTGAAAAATACTGAAAAAAATGCTTGAAATCCGGCGCGATCTATAGTACAATAGGAAAAGTTAGGGGTAGCCGCCGGACGGTGGTATGCCCAGCGCAGCGCCGTATAAGGCCGCACTAAGCGGGGCCGTAGCGGCGCCTTGTACCTGCAATCCGCTATAGCAGGGTGGAATCCCGGGGATGAGGGAGGCCCTGCTCCACGTTTGCGATGGCTTCAGCGGTGATGACCGATTGGTACTGCGCAACGGAGGACTGTGAACCATGTCAGGCGGGGAACCGAGCAGCATTAAACAGAACCCTCCGTGTGCCGCAGAGCTGCCGATCGCGAGCTGTTTTGGCTAAGAGGCTGTGGGGCACGTCCTTTCGACTTCCCGGTGTGCGGTCTTATAAGACGCTGCGCGTGCAACAAAACAGGGAACGGGAATGTTCCAACGGGAGCGCTCCCCTCCGTTCGCGGGAAGGCTCCGGCGGTGAACGGAAACGTTCCGAGCGGGGAGGAACTCTGCCGGCGTATCCCTGGGGATGCTATGAGGGAGCCTCAGCATTTGGGAAAAGATCGAGCCTTGCACGGCAGGACGCTGGATTGCATCCGCAGGCAGGCGCACAGGATAACAGGTTTGCAGATGGGCGGATCGTTGGCATCTGCCTGTTTTTTTCATTAGGAGGGGACCGCTTTTGTATCAGGCGTTATACCGGAAATGGCGTCCGCTGACCTTCGCCGACGTGATCGGGCAGCAGCACATTACCGATACCCTGCGCGCGCAGCTGACGGCTGGGCGGCTTTCCCATGCCTACTTATTCACCGGCACGCGCGGCACCGGCAAGACGACCTGCGCGAAGATATTGGCGCGGGCGGTCAACTGCGAGCATCCGCACGACGGCGATCCCTGTGGGGAATGCCCCGCCTGTCTGGGCATCCTGGACGGCTCGGTGCTCGACGTGGTCGAGATCGACGCGGCGTCCAACAACGGCGTGGACAACATCCGCGATATTCTGGAGGAAACGCGTTATACGCCGACGGCGGTCAAACGCCGCGTGTACATCATCGACGAGGTGCATATGCTCTCGATCGGCGCGTTCAACGCGCTGCTGAAAACGCTTGAGGAACCGCCGCCGCACGTCCTTTTCATTCTCGCCACAACAGAAATTCACAAGGTGCCGCAGACCATCCTGTCGCGGTGCCAGCGGTTCGACTTCCGGCGGATCGATCCGCGCGATATTGCAAAGCGGCTGAGCGAAGTCGCCGGGGCCGAGGGGATCTCGATCACCGACGGCGCGGCGCAGCTGATTGCCCGGCTGGCGGACGGCGCGATGCGCGACGCGCTTTCGATGCTTGACCGCGCATCCGGCGGCGGCCCGGTCGACGAGGCGGCGGTCGCGGACAGTCTGGGAATCCTGGGCGCGGACGACGCGGTCGGCCTGATGGAAAGCCTCAAAGCCGGGGACGCGTCGGACGCGGTGCGGCTGATCGGGGAATATTACCGTGCGGGGCGCGACCTCGCGGGGGTATACGACCAGCTGCTGGGATTGATCCGCGATATGTTGCTGACGATCGCGGCGAAAAGCGATGTTTCGGCGCTGCTCAGCCCGGCTTACTCGGCCGAGACGGTGCGGCGGCTCTGCGAAGGGACCGTCCCGGCGACGCTGATCGCGTGGTCGCATATCATACAGGAAAGCCTGACCCGGCAGCGCACGGCGTCCAACCGGCGGATCGAAGCCGAGCTGTGCGCGGTACGGCTGTGCAGCCTGCGCGGCGACGATTACGACGACCTGACGGGACGCGTGTCGGCGCTCGAAGAAAAAGTAAAGCGCGGCGTACCGGTGCAGGCCGTCCAAACCGCGGCGCCGGCTGGCGACGACCGCCCGCCCCCGCCAGGGGACGAGGACGCGCCGCCTCCGCCCGGAGACGACGACGCGCCCGCGTGGGTGGACGAAGAACGTCCCGCGATGGCGCAGAAGCCGAAACCGAAAGAGCCCGCGTTTGCGGAGTGGGTCGGTTGGCCGCAGTTTTTGGAAGCGCTGAAGGAAAAGGTCAGCATCGCGGTCTATATGAACCTCAAGGTTTCGGGAAAAGCAACGCTGACCGATTCCGCGCTGGTGATCGTCTGCGACGACGACGTGACGCGGCAGCTTGCCAAAAGCGCCCGCCAGCCGATCGACGAGACGGCGGCGGCGGTGGTCGGGCGTCCGATCAAGGTCAAATTCCGCCTTGCCGAAGAGCAGGCGGAAGATAACAGCGCGCTGGACGAGATCGTCGCGCGCGCGCATGAACTCGATATTGAAGTCACTGAATTTTAGGAGGAAACGACGATGGCTAAGGGAAAATTTGGCGGCATGGGCGGCATGAACATGGGCGCGATGCTCAAACAGGCGCAGAAGATGCAGAACGATATGGCGAAACTTCAGGACGAGATCGCCGTGATGGAAACCGAGGCGACCGCAGGCGGCGGCGCTGTGACCGCAGTCGTGCAGGGCACAACGACGGTAAAGAGCCTGACGTTCAAGCCGGAGGTCGTCGACCCGGAGGATATCGAAATGCTCCAGGACCTGGTCGTAGCGGCGGTCAACGAAGCGCTGCGCATCGCGAACGAGAAGCAGACCGAGCAGATGAAGCGCGTGACCGGCGGGATGTCCATGCCCGGGCTGTTCTAAGCAATGCAGTTCTTTGCGCCGCCGGTCGAGCGGCTGATCGAGGAATTCGCAAAGCTGCCGGGGATCGGGCAGAAAACGGCGCAGCGGTTGGCATTCCATGTGCTGGATATGCCGAAGGAGGACGCGGAGCGGTTCGCGGAAGCGATTTTGAAAGCAAAGCGGGAAGTCTTCACCTGTAAGGTCTGCCAGAACCTGACCGACAGCGAGGTGTGCCCGATCTGTTCCAACCCGACGCGGGACCGCGGCGAGATCTGCGTGGTGGCAGACCCGCGGGACGTGATCGCGTTTGAACGGACGCGGGAGTTCCACGGGCTGTATCACGTGCTGCACGGGACGATTTCGCCGCTGAACCATGTCGGCCCGGATGATATCCGGATCCGCGAGCTGTTGCAGCGGGTGGCGGATGAAGATGTCCACGAGGTCATTATCGCAACCAACCCCGACACCGAAGGGGAGGCCACGGCAATGTATATTTCCCGGCTGCTGCGTCCCTTCGAGGTACGGGTCACGCGGCTGGCGTATGGGATCCCGGTCGGCGGGCATCTGGAATTCATCGACGAGGTCACGTTGATGCGGGCGCTCGAGGGACGGCGGGAGATCTGACCTTCCGCGCGCGGATCCCCATGCTGCATGTACATAAGATTTTGCGCTGTGTTTTCCCGTTTGGGATCGCGGCAGGAACAGGGGGCTGAAAACGTTTGGGTTTCGGCCCCCTACGAGCTCCCGTTTGCAGCGGCTGCAAACGGGAGCTTTCATTGTGCAGGATCGTTATGGCCGTCGCGCGCAAGGCAAAAAAGCGGACGCGGGTCGTAAGAGACGGAAGGCGTCCTCCTTGCTTTGGGGATGGCACGGCTGGCAGAGCCCCAGCCATCCGAAAGGCACTGGCGCAGGGATCAATAAGATTTTTACTCCCGGCGTACCCGAGGATGCCCGCTTGCCTTAAAATTATAGATCGGGCGGATGCTCTTGTCGACGGTCGCCGTCCTTTCGATATCCCGCAGGATGGTGTCCACCGATTTGTACGACATGGGGGATTCATCGAGCGTATCCTGCGCGGCCGACGTGGTGAAGATCCATTCCATCGCCTGCTTGAACTCCGACAGGGTGAAATTATTTTCGGCGTCCTTCCGACTGTAAAGCGAAAAAACCATATTTTGCGGTGGATATATCCGATGCCTATATGGGCGCGATCGAGCGCGGCGAGCGGAGTCTTGCGCTGGATACTCTGGTGCGGCTCGACAACCGGCTCGGCGTAACGGTAGACTATCTGTTGGCGGATTCGGTTCCCGACAGTGGCGCGAACATCGTGGAGCAGTTCCGACAGATCATAGACCGCAAGCCGATGGAGCGCAAGCAAATGGCGATCCAGGTGTTGCGGACGATCTTTGCCTATTCTAACAACGGGGGAGCGTGACAAATCACGCTCCCTTTGCTTTGCCGGTCCCGCAGGCCGCATACAAAATCAACGTTGGCGATCAGCCGTTGCACCGCCGCGTTGACCAGATCTCCGACCGCTTACAGACCCTTCCGAAAGGGTCTGTAAGCGGTCGTACAACATGGGGGCGGTGAGCGGGACGTAAAAGGTTTCGTTTTTCAGGCATAGGGCTCCTCCCGCCCTTAAAAATGGCTGCACTACAAGCAATATTATAGCGCGCGGCCTGCCGCTGTAGGTCTGTTGCGAGCAGACATTTTGAAATTATTTTGAGCAGGGCAAGCGGGGCAAAGAAAATCCGGATCCCAGCAACGGGATCCGGATCCTGAAAGATCTGGTGGACACGGTGGGGCTCGAACCCACGACCTCTCGCGTGTGAGGCGAACGCTCTGACCAGCTGAGCTACGTCTCCGTCAAACTGAAATTATTATAGCATACTTTTTCCCATTTGCCAAGAGGAAAAATAAAAAAATTTTCCGAACTTTGCGGAGGGGGGACGGCGAGGCAGCTGAAGATCCCGGCAGGCGGGAGCGCGCGGCGGAGCCGCAGAGGGAAGGGCGCGAGGGAAGACGTTTGCCTCAGGGTATCGCGGTCGCAGCAAAGGAAAAACCGCCGCGCGGACGATCGGTGCGATCGTCCGCGCGGCGGCATTTCCGTACACCCACGCCCCAAGAAATTTGCCGATCCTGCCACTTCGTCCCGCTGTCCTTATGGCGGGACGAAGCCCGCGCAGAAACGGCTTTGACCGCACCAATCCCGCTCGCAGGCGGGGGAGGGATTCCAAAGGGACGAGTCCCTTTGGCGCTGTCCGCGCAGGACCGGGGTCCAGGGGCAAGGCCCCGGCGCCCGCCGCGCAGGCGAAGCAAACGGCAAAATTCAACGTTCGCGGGTGTAACCTTTCAAGGGTGCGGATCACAGCGCGTAGGGGGAAAACCCATGCATGGATGGGACGCGCCCGAACATAAAGTCGGAGAAAAACTTCTCGACCGTTTCCGCGTAGGCGACCTGACGTGCGAACATCTGCCAGTCGCCGTCGACCAGCACGCTCATCTCAACCTGAAAGCCGTTGGGCAGGCCGGTCGCCTGCAAAAAGCGCACGTTTCGGATCGGAGTCTCCGGTTCGAGCACGAGGAAGGCCAGCTTGCGATCGAAATAGACCTCGTGGAGCGCCGCTTCCACATCCGCAGCGGTACAATCCGGGATCACGCGGTCGTTCGTATGCAGGCGGAAAGACGGTAATTTTCGCAGCTGGTCCAGCCGTTCCATTGCCTTATTCCTCGGAGAAGAACTTGTTATGGATGGCCTTGACCGCCTTCTCGCTGTCCTCCTCATTGATCAGTACCGAGATCTTGATCTCCGATGTCGAGATCATACGGATGTTGATGCCCGCCATTGCAAGCGCTTCAAACATCTTCGCAGCCACGCCCGAATTGGATGCCATGCCCGCGCCGACGATCGAGACCTTCGCCACGTCCTTATTGACCGAAAGATCCTCAAACTTGAGCTGATCCTTTGCATTGAGCAGCACCTCGCGGGTCTCGTCCGCGCTGTCCTGCGGCACGGTGAAGGAGATCGTCTTGACCTTGTGCTTGCCCACCGACTGCAAAATGATATCGACATTGATCTTATGCTTGGCAAGCAGGCTGAACACCTTGAACGCGACGCCCGGCTCGTCGGGCAGGTTGATGACTGCGATGCGCGCGCAGTTATTGTCGCGGGCAACGCCGCTTACATTCATTTTTTCCATATCTGAACCCTCCTTGACCTTTGTGCCCGGGTTGCGGGTGAAGCTCGAAACGACTTCGAGGTCGACGTTGTATTTTTTTGCCATTTCCACCGAGCGGTTATGCAGCACCTGCGCGCCGAGCGAGGCCAGCTCGAGCATCTCATCATAGGTGATCTCCGCCAGCTTGCGCGCCTCGGGGACGATCCGCGGGTCGGCAGTATAGACGCCGTCCACGTCGGTATAAATCTGGCAGAGGTCGGCGCCGAGGGCGGTCGCGATCGCTACCGCAGTCGTGTCAGAGCCGCCGCGCCCCAGCGTCGTGATATCGTCCTGCTTGTTGATGCCCTGGAACCCGGCGACGATCACGATGCGGCCCCGGTCCAGCTCGGAACGCACGCGTTCCGCTTTGACCTTGCGGATGCGCGCTTCGGCATAGTTGATGTCGGTTTGTACACCGGCCTGCCAGCCGGTCAGTGAGATCGCGGTACAGCCCAGTTTCTGGATCGCCATAGCGAGCAGGCTCATGGAGATCTGTTCCCCGGCGGAAAGCAGCACATCCATTTCCCGCTTGGAAGGACGCCCGTTGACCTCGGCGGCCTTCGCGATCAGGTCGTCGGTGGTGTCGCCCTGTGCGGAGACGACGACGACGACTTCGTTCCCTGCGCGGTAGGTATCGGTCACGATCTGTGCGACGTTGACCAGGCGCTCCGCGTTGGCGACCGACGAGCCGCCGAACTTTTGCACAATTAAACTCATGTATCTGTTCCTCCTAAGGGCGGAAAAGCCGCCCTGAAACTTGCAAAACCGCCGGTTTCAGGAATTGCGCGCGGCGCGCAGCCTGTATGCCCCGGCAATGGCAAAAAGCAATGGTTCCCTGGCGGCTGCGCCTCCGCGCGTCCGCCGGTCCTGGTATCGCCAGCCGGGGTTCGAATGCCGCGCCCCGGCCCGTGGATACCGATTTTTATTTCAGGATGCGCATGGAAGAAAGCACGCCGCTGCCTAGGCCGGACAGGCGTCCCGCCAGTTCATCCGACGAGAGCGGGTTGATCGAAGCCGCCAGCTCGCCGCCGACCTCGCGCACGCTTTCGCACGGCAGCGCGGCCTCCAGCGCCGCGCGGTCGCCGCGGAACCGCACATACCAGGGCGAAACAAAGCCGCCCAGCGGGCGGAGCAGCCCCTTGGAACCGTCACCCCATTCGATACGGCGGCGCTGCGCGCGGTGTTCGATGCAGTCCAGCATATCCGCGCAGACCGCCGAGGCCGTCGCCAGCTTGCCCGCGCCCTTGCCGTAAAACATCACTTCGCCGGTCGCGTTGCCGTCAACCATGATCGCGTTGAAAACGTCCTCGACCGCAGCCAGCGGGCTTTCCTTCTGCACCAGATGCGGGGCGACGAACGCATACGCCGTGCCGTCCGCGCAGCGCACCGCGCGCCCGATCAGTTTGATGACGCAGCCGAGCTTGTCGGCGCATTCCACATCCCGCAGGGTGATCTTGGCGATCCCTTCGCAGGAAACGGCCTCCGGGTCGAATTTATCGCCGAACGCCAGATCGGACAGGATGCAGATCTTCCGGCAGGCGTCGTGGCCTTCGATGTCGGCAGTCGGGTCGGCTTCGGCGTAGCCGTTCACCTGCGCCTGCCGCAGCGCGTCCTCGAACGCGACGCCGTTTTTGATCATTTGGGTCAGGATATAGTTGGTGGTGCCGTTCAGGATGCCGCAGATCTGGTTGAATTCGTTCGCGGCAAGACACTGGATCATGGGGCGGATGATGGGGATTCCGCCGCCGACGGACGCTTCAAACAGGTAATTCACGCCCTTTTCCTTCGCGATCCGGAGCAGTTCTTCGCCCTTGGTGGCGACCAGCTCCTTGTTTGAGGTACACACCGACTTGCCCGCGAGCAGGCAGCGCCGGGTGAAGTCATAGGCCGCGCGCACGCCGCCCATCACCTCGCAGACGACCGAAACTTCGGGGTCGTTCTCAATGACGGAAAAATCGCTGACGAACTTATTCCCATAGGGCAGGTGGGAAAAATCGCGCAGGTCAAGCACATATTTGACCTCGACCGGCTCGCCGGCGGTACGGGCGATCTTTTCGGCGTTCATTTCAAACACCTCATACACGCCTGAGCCGACCGTGCCGTGCCCCAGAATGGCTACTTTTATCATATTCCAAAAAACCTCCCGTTGGAACCGGTTGCCGCAAAAGCGGGCGCCATGCCGCCTGCGCGCAAGGGCTCCGGTTATTCACTTGCGACGATCTCAATGCGCTGCACGCCGTCGAGCGCGCCCGCCCGTTGAATCAGGTCCTCCACGGTGCCTTGCAGCAGGTTGGTGCGCGCGGCGATGGTCACGGAAGCCTGCCCGCTCATGGGGATCGACTGGTTGATCGTGAGCAGGTTTGCGCCGGACTGCGCCAGCAGCTGCAACAGGCTGGACAGCACGCCGGGCTGGTCGTGCAGCATCAGGTGGAAGGTGATGACACGCCCGGTCGCGGCCTCGTAAAAGGGGCGCACGCCATCCTTGTATTTATAGAAGGCGGAGCGTGAAAGCCCGACGCTTTGCGCCGCTTCGGCAGCGGTGCGGGCGCGCCCGTTCTTGAGCGCGGCGTTGGCCTCGACGACCTTTTGGAAGACCTCGGGGAGCAGCGAACGATCGACAAGGTAATATTCCGGCTGCTGCACAGTGTCCACCTCCTGCATACATTTGTCCATGCGGCGCTTGAAATAGCATATCACAGATTGGCGCCTTTCGCAACCTTTTTTTCGAGATTTTCCAGAAAAAAAACAAAAATCTGCGTCCGCGCAAATGCCACGCTTTGAAAAAGGCCCGGCCTCGGTTGAGACGGCTGCCGGGCGGGTTGCTGTACTGCGGGGATGAATTGGGAAAAAATGTAAAATATATGGCTGTTGGACGAGCAAAAGGCACCCTGTCATATGACGATCTGCAATTTCATCAATGATGATCTAAAGGAGAGAGCGGAGGATATCTTTCTGGACATTAACCGGTACATTTTTCAGAAGGAATCGGTCGATT
>CAJUGU010000053.1 GCA_910586105.1 uncultured Eubacteriales bacterium
TCAACCATTCTTACTTTTGTAAATTACTGGATATTTTATGAAACTGCCGTGGACCATATCCTGTCACCTCTTGCTTTCTCCTTCGGTTCGTGTTATCATAAATGCAAAGCACAAAGGAGGTAATTCTATGGGCACCGAAAAAGACCGTAAAGATACCCAAAAGGCTACTATCTATGATATCCGCCTGATAATCGATGCCAGCGACAAAGAAACCTACACCAAAAAGGAAATTATGGCGCTGTTGGATCAAATCGCCCGTGCAAAAGATCAAGAATAAAAACGTTCCCCGGGAAAGCCCTTCGCCCTGTCGCGAGGGCTTTTCTTTTGCCCGCATCATACCGGGCTTCCCAGCTCCAGCCGCCGCTGCTCCGCGCCCTGCGCAAGGCTGGCGGCGCGCTCATACGCCTGCGCGCTGGTTCCGCCGGAGCTGCCGGAGCCGCCGACCTGCTGCGGCGTTCCCTGTTGCCCCTGCGCGCCGATCGCCGCCAGCAGCCCGGAAGGGTCCTGCCCCGTCGCGGCGGCAACCTGCTGCGCAAGCCTTGCGCAAGTCTGTTGCAGCGCCTGCACCTGTTGCAGCAGGGTCTGCCCCTGCTGTACGCGTTCCACGACCTTCTGTTTGCCCTCGAATTCCATCATATCCAGCATCGCCAGCGCCTGATCGGCCATTTCGGGGTTGAACGCCCCGGCGGCGTACAGCTCTTTGGCGAATTCGTTCTGGCTCAGCCGGTTGAACGGGTTGGACTTCTGCGGGCTAACCTCGATGTCAAAGACCGGCCTTCGGTCGGCCAGCGTGAGCCGGTCGTTCTGGAACTGCACGTATTCGGCCGCCCCGTTGGGCGCGACCACCCGGAACACGCGCCCCATGTCATAAAACTGCCGGATCAGTTCGATCACCAGCTCGACCACCTTCCGGTAAGCGCGGTAACTGCTCTTGAGCATATCGCGGCTGACCTTGTTCCCGGCCTCCTGCATGGCCGCGATCGCGGAAGCTGCGGTCACGCCGCTTTGCGTCCCGCCGGAAGACACGTCGCGGTTGGCGCTGGTCTCCTTCATTTCGGCGATCTTGGCCTCGCGGTGATTGATGATGTACCCGTTCAGCGGGCTGACCGCGATCTGCCGCAGGTGTTCCTCGTCGACCTTGCCCGCCACGTGGACGAAATCCCGCGACCAGTCGGCGAACTCCTCCTCGTTGATCCCGGTGCTGTCCGCGATATACCAGCGGGGCTTGCCCGCGAGCCGCGCATTGTACAGGATGCATTGATCGAGCATATCGATATAGGTCTGCGGGTCGCGCATCACGTCGATGAAGCCGAAGCCATACGGCAGCCCTTCGAGGGGGAACAGGTTGTCGAACACGAACGGATACCGTCCATGATCGTACAGCCCGCGTTCCCGCAGCGCGGGCTCGTTTTCGGTGGCGTACAGCAGCCTGCCGGAAGCGAACTTGATCAGATGCAGCCGCCCGCCGCGCTTATAATACCAGTCGACCAGCAGCGTCCGGCGGCTAAGGTCCTGCGCGTCGTCCTTCACGTATTGTTCGAGCGCAAGCCCGCCGTCGCCCGCAAACTCCACGCCGGGGTACTGCGCCCGCAGCGCGTCGGTATCCATATGGCGGACGCAGAACAGGTTCGGGCTGTCCTGGATGTCGTCGACCGTCGGGTCCCAGAACAGGCCGAGCAGGTCGACGCGGGAAACGGCGATATCCCCGATCCCGCCCTCGGCCCCGCCGTCCCAGAACACGCCATAGCAGGCGGCGCCGTTCTTGAGCTTATACCAGGAACACCGGTCATAGACCTCGTCGAACCCGGCCCGTTCGAGGATCACGGGAACGATCTCGCCGAGCAGCTTCGCGGTCTCCTCGTCGCTGCGTTCGCGCGGCAGGATGGCGGGGGTCGGCATATTGTCCATCAGGTCGGCGTGCTTGTTCATGAGGGAATTCAGCAGCCACGCCGAATGCGGTTCGATCGGGCCGCGCCCGCCGCCCTCCTGCGCGCGCCCATGCCGCAGCCGGTACCATTCCTCGTTGCGGACGATCCGCTGTTCCAGCACGCTCTTGCCGCGCTTGTATTCCAGCAGCAGCCGCACGCCTTCGGCGACCGTCTGCTCGTCCACATACCGCTGGGGCGGCTCCCGTTCCGGCAGGCTCCCCGGCTCCGCTGCCGCGCCCGGGACGCCCGGCGCAGGCGGCTCCCGGCGCTGGGATCGCTCCGCGGCCCGTTGTTTCCAGTCCATACCTTATCCCTCCATCCGGTTTTGCAGCGCGGTTTCAAGCGCGTCCACCCGCGCCATTAAGCTTTGTACCATCGCGGTATTGAGCGCGATCAGTTCGCCATAGCGGATGGAATACATCCCGTCCCCTCCGCCCGGGAGCTCCGGGTCGTAATCCCGCTGCACGAGCGCCGCCAGATCGCTGCGGTCGAGCCCGCCCGCTTCCAGCGCGTCCCGCACCTGCTGCGCGAGGAACCCGGTATGGAACCGCCCGCTCCGGCTGGACGCCATATGATACCGGGCAGGCCGTAACGCCCGATAAAACGCGCCGTACCGTTCGGCGAGGTCGAACGCAACCGAGTTCTTCACCCGTTCGTCCGACGAGGTCGAGATCGACGAAGTCGCTTCGATTTCATCGCCGCTGAGCCAGATGCTTTCGTACCCGAACATGTCCTCGCCGACGATGCGGATGCCTGCATTCGTCGCCAGCATATGGTTGCGGTATTCCTCCGTCGATCCGCTCACGGGCGGCCCCGCAACGCGGATCCCGCGAGTGCTGAAGTGCCCGGTCGAACCGGTGCCCATCGTGATATAACCATAATCGTTTTCGAGTTCCAACCGTTCAAGCGCGATGGTGCCGGTCGTAATATTGCTGCCATTGATCACGCTGCCCTTTCGCGTGCTCAAGTCACTGAACGTTACCATGCCGGTAAAGTCGAACCCGTTCACGGTCTGTTCGAGACGGCTGTACTGGCCGCTGAGGTCGGCGACCGTACTGCTGATGCTGGTCGCGGTCTGCTTCACGGACGATATCCCGTTCTCCGCATTGGAAACGCGCGTTTCCATGCTGCTTGCGGTCTGTTCCAGGCTGGAAATATCGCCTTCGGTATCCGCGACCCTTGTCGCCAGCCCCTGCGCGGTCTGCTGCAAGCTGGAGATATTGCCTTCGTTGTCGCCGACCCGCTGCGCGATCCCTTCCGCCGTGACCTTGACCTCTGCAACGCCCTTTTCGGTATCGAGCACACGCTGGGTAATGCCTTCGGCGGTAATGGTAAGGTTCGCGATCTTGTCGGCATTCTGCCGAACCTCGGCGCTGATCTCCCCGGCGGTCTGTTTTAAAATGGAGATCGCGCCGTCGGAGCCTTCCAGCCGGTTAAAGATCTCCTCATACCCTTCGATGTTGTCCGCATCGAGATTCGAGAGCACGAACTGCAGCATTTCCTGAAGCTCGCGCACCACATGATAAAGTTTTTTGGTCGTCCCGGGCAAATCCTCCGCCTGATAACGGGGCATCTGCACCTCCGAAAAATACGCCAAGAAAAACGCCTCCTTTGTAAAAATCGATTGACGGCGCGCCCCTCCTCATGGTATGATAGAACCAATCAAAACCGAGAGGAGGCCGAAAAATGTCAACTGAGCGGGAAGTCCTTATCACGCAAAAGGCAATGGCCTATGATTTGATCGAGCTCATCGACTCGAGCAAGACCTACACCGGCGAAGAAGTGCAGGAAATCATAAGGGCCTACATCTCCGGGAGCGAAACCTGATGCAAAGCCCCAGAAGAGCCGGATATCCGGCTCTTTTTTGCGCCCATTATCTGGCGCTCCCTTCTTTAAACCGCCGGTTGATCGCGTGCAGCGTGACCCGTCCCGTCCCGCGCAGCCGAATGCTGAACCCATGCCCCCGAACGGGCAGAAACGGCACGTTCACCGTACAGTCCTCCCGCCGGGCGGCCCCGCTCCACACCCGCCGCCAGCCGCCGCCGTCGCTGCGGATGTCAACGTTTACGATCGCGCCGCGTTCCGCGGTCAGCACCAGATCGAGCCTGCTGCTCTTCCGCTTCTCAGCCTGCACATTCTCGAACGGGCCAAACACCGCCTCCCACTGCACGGCGTCGTCGGTATCGCACTGCCACAGCCCGCCGTCCGCGTCGAGCAGATACAGCGTTCCGGCGTTCGAGGAAAACCCGACCGCTTCGGTCTCATCCTCCCGCGCCCAAAGCCCCCGTTCGGTATCATACACAACGATCTCGGCCCTGCCGTCCGCGCCGACGCCGCAAAGGTAATACTTCGCGCCATGCATCCCGGCGACCGCGCGCGCATAGCCGCAATTCAGCTGCATCCCGATCGGTTCGGGCGTGCCGCCGCCATAGGCCATCACGCCCTCCCGGCTGAGGTAATACAGCACGTTGTTGTAAATTTGCAGGGTATCCGCGCACCCGGCCTGCACGCCGGAAATATACGAGGTATTCACCGTGAAATTGGTCGGTTTCGTACCATAGACTTTATGCACGCACCCTTCCTTAAACGCGAGCACATAACTTGCGTACCCGGCGATCCCGGTAAACGCCCCATCCGAGCCGACCCCGACGTCGAAGGCGTCGGTCGCGAGCCCGTTGAACACGTTCCAGTTAAACCCGTCGCCGAGCTTGCAGCAGCAAAGGTGGTTGTCATACACACCCCACAGGCGGTTGTCCTTCTCGCACACGAATTCGAGGTCGGGCACGGTACGCGAAAACGTGACCGCGCTTTCGCCCCACTCGTGAGTGCTCTGGTTTTCGCCGCTGCCCAGCTCGCCGAACTGGAACACATTGTCATAAAACGTGAGCGTACTGCCGTCGACCGCCTGCACAACGGCGGTACGGTTGTTATATTCCTGCGCGCAGCCTTCAATGGTCACGCCGTCGCCGGTTTGGAACGCCCACGCCGCCCCATCCTTCCGGGTCACGCTGGAATTGGTAAACGTCACCGCCAGCGCCCCGGTATGGATCTCCATGCCGCAAAACGCCCCGGTGGCGGTATTGTACGCGGCCTTATCCGGCCACAAAAACACCCAGTCGTTCATAACCACGGCGCGTTTGCGCCCGGCGCTGACGCTTCCGACGGCCTCGCCGCCGTACTTGACCTCCGTCCCATCCACGACGAACGCCTTGCCGTTCTTGTGCAAAATCAGCGTCGCCGCCTGATATTCTTCGATCCTGCGCCGCCCGCGGCGCGGGCTGAGGCAGGGCGCGTCGTCGGCGCAGAAATTGCGCATTTCGCGGCACGCGCCGTCCTGCACCCGGGCGCGCCGGTCCAGCCCAGTAAACTGATACGTGACCGTGCTGCCCGCATCCGCGCCGGGGATCGGGAAATTAAACATACCGTTTCACCTTTGCCCCTCTGCGGGGCAGATGCGCCCGCCGGTACCACTTGGCGTACTCGTCATACAGACCGCTGAAAACGGTCATTTCGGTGTTTGCGGAGTCGTATTCCTGCACCGCCTGATCGATTCTGGCGCACAGATAGTGCAGGTACATCCCGTCATAAGGCGGGTTTACGAGCAGCGGCGTTTCATCGTCGGCCCCGGGGCGCAGCAGGACGGGGCCGCACCCCTGCACCTCTTCGGATACCATGCTTTCCAGCCTGGAAAGCTCGTCGTAAACCGCCGCCGCGTCAAACGGCACGGCGCGCACCTCGCGCAGCCGTTCCATCAAATAACCGACGGTCATCGTCGTCACCTCCCGATCGTTTCCGATCCCTGCGCGATCTCCAACGGGTCAAACGCCTTGCGCGGCGGCTGGCGCTGCACGCGCGGTCTGATTTTCCGTTCCATCGCGACATACCGCGTTTCGTCATAGATGTGATCTTCCCCGTCGGTGTCGACGTCTTCCACATCGGTTTGGCTGTACACCAGCGCGGGCAGTGTGCGGATGAACTGCCTGCATGTCGAAAATACATACAGCATCGCCCTGCCGTCTTCATCGAAGGCAAGCCGGTTATGCAGCTGCATCTTGCCGGAGATGCGCGCGTGATCGCCTTTTTCAAAATACACGCCAGCGCGTTCAAGGATATCCGCGATGCTTTCCCCGCCGGAGCCGTCCCAGATCGCGGGGTCGGCCACGCCGAAGATCCGCCGCCCGCGCAGGTTGGGGTCGTCCGTCTCGATCGCGCGGATCTTCCCGGCCAGCTGCTGCGGCGTCCATTTCACGCCGGTATTGGGGACGAGCTGCCCCTGTTCGTCGGTCTTGCAGCCATACAGCTCGCGGATGCGGTACATGCATCCATCCAGCCCGACCGCCCACCAGCCGACCGAAAAGGGCCGGGAATATCCCCAGTCGAAGCCGCGATAGACCGGCCATTCGGGCGGGATTGCAAAGGGTTCGATCACATGCGACCAGCGCCGGTCGTAATAATGCGCCGGATTGTCCTTCCACTCGCTGAAGACCTGCCCGCTGAAGCTGTCCCAATCGCCCTCAAGCAGGGCCTTCCGTTCCGCCGTGGGAAGCAGGGAAAGGTTGGCGATGTAGTTGGGGTCGTTCTCCAGCAGCCGCCGGTTGTCGAATACGCTCGCCGGGATGAAGACCCGGTCGCGGGTGACGGTCTGCTGGACGCCGTCCGGCTGCCGGACTTCCATTTCCGCGACGATCCTTGTCCCGGGCGGCGCAGCGGTGATGAACCGTTCCTTGACCCAGCTGTGCCCGACCCCGCCGGGGTTGGCGGTCGCGCGCATATAAACGCGGGTTCCCGGCCCACCCGGACGGTTGCGGGAAAACAGGTAGCTGTATTCCTCCCACGTGAAGTGGGTCAGCTCGTCGAACGCGATGTAATCCCACGCCCGGCCCTGGTATTTGAGCTTGTCGGCGGTACGGTGCATCGCGCCGAACTCGACGGTCGCCCCGCCGGGGAAGCTCCACCGGTGCTTGGTCTCGTTGAACTTCGCCCCGGGGAACGCCCTGGGGTAATAATTCAGGCTTTTGCCGATCAGCTCGGACAGTTCCGGGTAGGTCTTGCGCAGCAGCAGCGCCCGGTAATGCGGGATATGCACCTGCCGCAGCGCTTCCATCACGAGCGCCTCGCTTTTGCCGCCGCCCGCCGCGCCGCCGTAAAGCGCCTCATATTCGGGGCGGCTGAGGAACCGCAGCTGTTTGGGCTGCGGCCTCCAGACGGCCCTAACCGCCATCGTCCGCCGCCTCCCCGTCCTCCGCAGCCAGCTCGACCTCGGGCAGCAGGATACAGCCCCGCCGCTCCGTCTCCTCCGGCGCGGGCAGCTCGGGCCACTTGTGACGCCAGCGCTCCCGCATCCGGTTTTTCAGCCAGATCGCGGCCGCGCCGGTATCCGGCGGCACGTGCTTTACGGTCTCCACCACCCGGTCAACGACCCGGACGCCGTCCTCGTCGTGCGATTCCTCGCGCCGCTCGACGTAGTCGTAGCCCAGCGCCCGCCGCAAAAGCGTTTCCTCGACTTCCAGGTCGATCACCTCGCGCCCTTTTTTCAGGGCGTCCGCAATGTCCGGGAACCGCGCGGACCATTCGTAGATCGTCTGCCGCCGCACGCCGATCCGCTTTGCGAGCTGCTCGTCGGTCAGCCCTTCCCGCGCCCAGCCGCGCAGCAGCGTCAGGCCCTCGGGCGTGCGCCACTGTTCATATTTCCCCTTCGCCACGGCCCACTCCCCCTTTCCCAAAAAGCAAAAGCCGAACGGTAGGGCAGGGCAAAAAGGTCCCCGTTCCCTCGTTCGGCTCTATGGCTCAATGGCGCTCGGCTCTGGTATTCGTTTCCATCATTTTACCACCGGCGGGCAGGGGACGCAACCCCTTCCGGGCAGTTTCTACGCGCCTGTTCAGAAGTTATACACGGTTCCAAGCCCGAAAAATAGGAGCGGGGGCTGTTCACTTGAAAAGGTACACCGCCGGATACCCGGCAAAAAACAAAAAAGAGCCGCGGAGCAGTCCCGCAAACGCAGGCTGCTTTCAATCGGCTCTACTAGGCGCAATGGCGCTCGGCTCTGGGATATTCAATTCAAAGGTGCGCCGACAGGCCCGGCATTTATAGGCGAGGTTCCGCACCAGCGTATCCCGCCGCAGGGGGAACAGCTTTTTGCCGCAATGCGGGCAATGATACCAGCCGTCCCGGATGGCTTTCCCTTTCACGATTTTAACACGCCCTTCCGTTTTTTGCAAGCCCGCTTTTTGGGGCGTTTCCGATCGCCGTCGTTCACCGGCTCCGCCGCCGCAGGCAGCAGGTACTTGAGATAGAGGAACTCGCCGTACTCGTTGCAGACGCTGTCCCGGTCGAGCACGACCGCGCCGGGCGGCACGCTGAGCGTCAGGCTGTCAGGGATCCGGCTGCATTCGACCTCGGGCTTTGCCAGATCCTTCGACGGCACCCAGCACCGCGAGCCGTTCAGCCTGCGGTCGCCGTTGCGCGGCTCTTTGGTGAGGTATTCCGCGAGCGCAAAATACCCGTCGCGCAGGCTGACCGCGCACAGGTCGACGCCGCCATACGGCCAGAGGCTGCACAGCGTTTCCAGATCGCGGCCCGTGCCGTTGACCACCAGATGATGGTGCAGGCGCTTGTCCCCGTGCAGCCCTTCGGTCACATAGATATATTTCAGCTCCCCGCCATTCCTGCGCCGGTGCTGGCGCAGCTGCCGCAAAAACTTTTTCAGCAGCTTTGCCGCCTCTTCGCGCGTCCCGGGCAGGTGCGCGTCGTCGTAATCGAGCGACAGCACAAGGTCGCCGCTCCCGAAATTCGCGGCAAGCAGCAGCTCGAGCTTTTGCGCCGACCGTTTCAGGTTCATCCGCTGGTGGGCGGCGGACGAACACTTTTGTTTTGCCCTTCGGACGCGCGGGGCGTCCGAAGGATAACACATGGTGTATACGCAGTCATGCACGAGCCTGCCCGCGCGGATGGTTTTGCGGCGTTTCATGGTTCGATCTCCTTTAGCGGTCGTTTTGACCCGTCCGTGGTTCCAGCGCCCAGCGTCCGCAGTACCGGCGGCGCTGGCATAGGTCGCAGGTCGCTTTCAGGCTGTTGCCGCTCCGCCGCACGGCCTTCCAGCGGCTTTCCAGCCCCTTCACGCAGGGGACGCACAGCGTTTTCACAAGCGCGGTTTCATGCGATCCCGTCATGGTTCACAGCCCCCCTTGCCGACTTTGCCCGGTCGGTGTAAAATGCGGCGATTGCGTCGCGGAATTTGTAAGCGGTTTCCGGCTGCTGGGCGTGCAGTTCGGCAAGGCTGTGGTCGAGCTTCACCGCCAGATCCTGCAAGTCGGCAAACCACAGGCTGACGCGCAGCGCGGTCGGGTTCTTCGCCTTTTCGAGCCGCGCGGAAGCGTCTGCGGCGCGGGCGTTTGCCGCTTCGAGCTCGGCAGCCTGTTCGGCGAGCGCTTCCGCGCGGATACGCTGCAAGGTCTCCTCGTCCGGCATGACCTCGGCCTGGATCGGTTCGGCCTTCGCGGCTTCCTCGGCGGCTTTCAGCTTGCCTTCCAGCTCGGCGTACTGCGCGGCAAGGTTGGCGTACTCCTTTTCGTGCGCGGTTTCTGCCTGCGTCGAGAGCTTCCGCACCTCCGCAAGCGCTAACTCCGCAGATTTCGCCGCTGTTTCGCTTTCCTGCACCTTTTTCTTAGCGTTTTGCAGGCTGATTTCCTTTGCGTCGGCGGTGTTTTTCCACGTTTCCGCGTCGGCGCGGGCGGCTTCGGCGGCTTTCCGGGCTTCGTCGCGCTCACGGATTACCTGCTCGAGCTCCCTTTTACTCATTTCCGCGACCTGCTTCTCTTCGCCGTCCACTTCGTGAGGTTTTGCGACAAACTCCTCGCGCTCGTTTTCCGGCACTTGCAGCAGCAAAAGCGCCTTTGTCAGCCCCAAATCCGACACCGGTGTCGGATTTGAATACTCGTTTGCCACTCGCATAAACCGCTGCGCCGTCCGCTCTGAAAACTCAACCTTTTCCGCCAGCCACGCGGCCCATTGCCCATGCGGCAAAAGCTCTTTCGCGCGGGCCAGCCGCCTGCCGATCTCCACGATGCACGCGCCCGCCTGTTGCTTGTAAACCTGTATTTCCGCCGTCAGCGTTTCGACCTCCGACGGCAGCTGGTTTTCTAACGCCTGTAAATAATTCATACGATATGCCTCCCATTTTGTAGCCTGAGGCTTTTCAGCCGCGCCGTCCACGCCTCTATAAATTCCGCCGCTTCCGGCTCGGCGTCCGCGTTGCGGAAGCCCCGGCATTGCCGCACGTCGAGCGTCGACGGGTTGAGCTCGACGGTGTGCCAGCTTTTCCCCGGCTCCGACCTGCGGCGCAGGACGAGGATCACGGTTTTCCCGGAGATATGGCGGCTGGCGTAGTCTGCGACGCAGTTGCGCTGCCGTTCCCCTTCGGCTATGATCTCGTCCGCGCTGTCGACCGGGCGGATCAGGTATCCGTCGTGCCGCCATCGCATCCACCCGCACAGCCGCCGCCGGATACGGAACCACCGGTTCTGATCGCGGTTCAGCAGCCTGCGCTGTCGTTCGCTCAGCCGTTCATGCGCGGCCTGCAAATCCTGCGGAAAAAGCTCCCCGCCTTCGTTCCCCAGCCCGGCGATCTGCCGCAGATAGTCGCCGTGATCCGACAGCACGCTGCGCACCGGGCGTCCCGACCGCCTGCTTTGCCGCTCGATATATCCGCGCAGCGCCCGGCCGTCCACGCCGTATCGCCGCGCCCATTCCACGGCCTCCGGCTGTCCGGCGACGGCCTGCGCCCATGTCCAGCCTTCCGTGTCGCCCGTTACGATCCCGTCGCGTTTCAGCTTCTGGTAACAGCGGACAACGCCCAGCCCTGCGCCGTCCGCCCGGATCCTTTGCACCTCCGAAACGGTCAGCCCGCGCAGTAAATCCTTCGGACGTTTGGCCCGCAGATTCACGGCCTGCCGGAATTCCTTTCGCCGCCCGCCTGCCAACGCTTCCCACAGCAGGTGATCCAGCCCAAACTTCCACAGGTATTCGATCATCGGGTTCCGTACATAAAAATCGAGGTATTCCGGGAGATCAAAGCCCGCGCTTATCGCGTCCCGGAGCTGGCTGTATTCCAGGCAGGAGCCTTGCAGCTCCCGGCTGTCGACCTCCCCAAAATACATCGGGTACACCTCCGAATAACAGCTCATGGCATTGACGTGCCATTTGGTTCCGGCCACGCGCGTCCGCCTGCGCCAGACCGTCAGCCGTTCCTGTCCGAAATAGGAGGCCGCGCGGGACCATTCCTGCGCCTCCCCATCCGCAAACCGATACCGCGCCGCCTCGAAAAATTCCAGACGTTCGTCCCCCGGGCTCGGGCAAAAGTTATGTACCACCCAGTAGGCGCGCAGCCATATCTGCCGTCCCTCGCCGCGCTGGAATTTGAAATACAGGATCCGCGTTTCGAGCGTCCGGCGGAGCTGCCAGCGCTTTGGGGCAACCGCTGCGCCGCACTGCGGGCAGCTGGTCAGCGCGCTCACCCGGAAGCCCCGGCGTTTCGGCTCGAAAAAGGGCTGGTGGCAGGCGGTGCAGTGCAGCTCCCACATCGTCCCCGGTTTCCCGTCCGCGTCCGGCCAGCCCGAATCCGCCTGCCCGGAACGGTAGAACAAATAGTTGTCGTCCGCCAGCGGCCCGCCAAGGATTTCTTCTTCCAGCGCCGCCAGATCCATCGGCGGGCAGCTTTCAAACAGTTCGTCCATCCCGGCCACCTCACAGCAGGCTCATCAGGTCGATCGCGCCGCCAGCCGGGGCCAAAACCGGCGCTGGCGCGGCCTCCTCCGCCGGTTCTGTCTGCCCCTCGCCGATCCACTCGGGCGGGATCCGGTAAAAATCCAGCACGACCTTTACCACCTCATTTTCCGGGTCGGCCCCGAACACCGCGCACCCCCAGAAGCCGCCCGCCTGGTGCTTCCGCGCGTAGTCCTTCAGCGCCTTCCAGCAGCCCTCGAGCGACAGCTCCGGGTTTGCCAGGTCCTGTTCGACCAGCGCCGCCGCCCTGGGGCTTGCCGCGCAGACCTCGCGCAGCAGCTTGCCGATCACGCGGGCGTTGCCCTTCGCCGTTTGGATTGCGTCCTCCAATGCTTTCATCCTGCATCCTCCTCCTGTTCCGTTTCATCCAGTGCTATCTGCCGGGTACTCGGTGACGCGTCGCCCGGCCGCACATTCCCGGCAAAGGGGCGGGCCGGGGCCTCCGGCATCGCCATCCGCTCGACCAGCTGCTGGGTTTTGCCGTTGAAGGCGAGATCAAACGCCCCGACCACGCCTTCTTTGTTTTTCGCGACCTTGATCCGCCGGTCGCTCTGCGGGTCTTTGGGATCGGTGCGGTAGAGCAGCAGCACCGCGTCGGCGTCCTGCTCGATCTGTCCCGATTCGCGCAGGTCGCTGACCGTCGGGGCGACCTCCGAACCGTCTCGCGTCTTGACCCCGCGGCTGAGCTGCGCCAGCGCAATCACCAGCACGTTATGCTTTTGCGACAGCGTGTGCAGCGCCCGCGACACTGCGCCGACTTCCTCGGTGCGGTTCCCCGTTTTGTCGCCGCCGCCCGAACGCACCAGCTGGAGGTAATCGACAAAGATCACCTGATACCGCCGCGCAAGCGTTTCCGCCTGAATGTCCGCCGCCGAATAACCGCCCGCCGGGATCATTTCCAGCTGCCGCGCCATCAGGCTTTTTTTCTGGTACGCCAGCGCGCCGAAATCGTCTTCCTTCAGCGTGTGCCGTTTCACGTCGTTAAAATCCAGCGGCACGGCCTGCGTAAAGAACCGGTCGAAGAATTTCCGCCGCCCGGTCTCCAGACTGAAATACCCGACCCGGTAGGTCTTCGAGAGCGTGTCCGCCATCTGGATCGACAGCAGGGTCTTTCCCGCCGAGGGACGCCCGCCGATCACGATGAAGTCGCCCAGCGCGGCGAACAGCCGGCGGTCGAGCCCGCCGATCCCGAATTCCATGTAGCGCACCGGTTCGGCGATCCGCTGTAAGAAATCCAGCAGCCCGTCCTGTACGGTCACGGCGTTCGAGCGCCCCTGTTCGCTGCCTTCTTCCTGCGCCTGCTGCACCAGCGTCCGCGCCTCGTCCAGCGTCTGCGCCCGCTGCATCGCCGCGCCGAGCTGTTGCAGGCGGTAAAGCCGCGCCTGTTCGCGCAGCAGCCGCGCATATTCGCGCCAGTTCGCCGCGCTGGGCGTTACGTCCATGATCTCGGTCAGCAGCTTCCGGCATTCCGCGCCGCCGCCGAGCCTGTCCAGCACGGTCAGCGGGTCGACCGGACGGCCGGAGACGAACAGCTCCCGCGCCGCCTCGTACACGCTGCGGTAACTGGCCGTGACCAGGTCTTCCGCGCGGGTCTCGGCGAACAGTTCGCCGCAGATCTCCGGGGCGATCAGCAGCGACCCGATGACCGCCGTCTGTGTGCTAAGGAATGCTTTGGTTTCCATCAAACCCAATCCTCCTCGATCAGTTTGCTGCCGGACGCTCCCTGTGGGCAGTCCCGTTTGAGCCAGTTCAGCAGCGTTGCATAATGGTTTGCGTAGCGCTTGCCCTTTGACGCCATGTAGGCGGACAGCGCTTCGATCGCCTGCCGGACTTGCTTGCCTGTCCAGCGGCTGCAAAGCCGGTCGTACTCCTCCGCGCTCAGCAGCACGTTGCCGAACTCGCCGTAACGCTGCCGCTCCGGCTGTTTGCGCTTTGCCTTCCGCTGCGAAGCTGTCCCGGACGCAGATGCGGGCGCGCTTGCCGCCCCGTCTTCCATCTGGTCTTCTAACAGGTCTATAATAGCTCCTTTAATCATTTTCCCATTTGGGCAAATCTGATCTGCCCGTTTGGGCGAATCAGATTTGCCGCTTTGGGCGTCTGCATTTGCCGCTCCGGGCGCGTCCATTTGCCCATTCGGGCCAATGCTTTCGCCTGTTCCGTCGGATGCATTTGCCTGTTTGGGCAAATGCGTTTGCCCGTCCTGATAGATCGCCCGGACCCGTTCGGTCACGGTGTACCAGCTCCGCCGGTCGAACGAATTCTCCGAAAACTGCCCGGTTTCGATCAGTCCCAGATCCACGCAGTTTTTCACGATCCGCCGCAGCTGCTTCGGCGTCCAGAAATCGAAGATTTTCGCCAGCGCCTGCACGCTGTCGTAAGTCCAATATTTCCCGTTATGGAAATTCCGGCCGTTCGCTTCATTGTTATACACCAGATACCAGATCCGATGCACGAACGCCGCCTCGTCCGCACAGTGCGTGATCCGCGCGACCTCCGTATGAAAACTGAATTCCATGGTTGACTTTCCACCCCCATATGCTATAATAGAGATGTGATTTTATGCGTGCGCCCACCTTGGATTACCGTCCGGGTGAGCGCCTTTTTTCTGCCGGTCATCCCTGCGAAGCCGCGACCGCCTTCTTCCGCTCGAAGTGCCGCTTTTGCCGGAACGCGTTTCCGCAAACGGCGTCGCAGTATGTCTTGCGCCCGGTCACCGGCCTGCCACAGTTCGGACAGTACCGCGCCTGCAAGCGCGCCTTCTCCGCGTGCTTCCGGCTGTGGTAATTGCTCCGACAAACCGCGCCGCAGAATTTGAGCTGCCTGCCGGACAGCGCCGTCCCGCAAACGGCGCAATACAGCGGTCCCTGCTGCTGCCGCCGCCAGTTTCCGGCACAGTCCCGGCTGCAAAACCGTTCCTGCCGTTCGCTCAGCGGCCCGTTGCAGACGATGCAGCGCCGGACCTCCGGCGGCGGCTTGTCCGGTTCCGGCGCGGGCTTCCGCGCCTTCCCGCCAGCCTTGCGGCGCTCGCAGATTTCGGGGTAAAGCTCCCCGGCGTAGCCGCGCACATATACGGGCGGCGCGTTCAGCGCGCCGTAGGTAAGTCCCATTTCCCGCGCAAGCCGGACGTCCTGCGCCAGCCCGCTCAGTTTCCGTTCTGGCATAGCGCCGCCTCCTTAAGCCACCGGGCGACGCATTCGCAGCAGCTGAGGTTTTCTCCCCTGCAAGGGCATGGGTCTCCTACGTGAGGGCAAAATACCCTCCCTCGTCCGTTATCCAGCAGCGCCGCCATTTCCTCCGGCGTTCCGCACGTCCGAATCCGTTCAAACCACGTCATTGTGTGCCACTCCTCCCCCGCAGCAGCGGCCCTATCGTCTCGTGGAGCAGCTCGGCGCGCATCGCTTCGATCCGTCGCCCGATCTCATCCAGCAGGCAAAGCCGGTGCTCGGCGCTGTAGGCCGGGTCCGTGGCCCGCAGCATCAGAATCGTGCAGTCGCACTCGGTCTCCGATGGAGTCGGTACGTCCCGGCCCCTCTTGTCAACGATCGTCATTATGTACCCTCCTTTATACGTTGTTTTCTAACGTAAAGATCGCCCACCGCAGCGCGGCGGCGGTATCAACGTCGCCCTCCCGCTCTGCACGCTCCAAAAGCGCATACAGCCGGTCGACCTGTTTCCGGTCTAAATTGCTTAACACATCGTGCCTCCTTTGCTTGTCCATTTTCGGGCCAGCGGGACATTAGCCCGCCGGACCCTCCTTTTCCTTTTCGAGCTCGCGCAGCTGCTTCCGGTACAGGATACCGCCCGCGACCTCGTCAAAAACCTTGCGCCGCCGCGCGATCTCCTGCGGCGTGGCGTCGCGATAATAGGTATCGTCGATATGTACCGTCGCGTTGCCCACATGAAACGTTTTTACGATTGCCATACAAATCACCTCATTTCTATGGTATGCCTTGGCCAGGTTGTCCTAACCCGGCATTTACGCGCCTTTCCTTTCCATCATAAGCGCCTTTTTTAGCCGTAATCAATAGCATTCTGAAAACCGAAGGCGGGAATCCGTCTGAGCTTTATCTCCGTTTGGAACGGCTCTATCAAAGAAAGTTGATCGCGGGTTCTTTTACTGGAGATTTCACCTATGCCTATGTGCATATTACGGGCGCGGGCATTGAAGCGTTGGACGCCTGGTCAGCTGAGCAGGCCAAGGAAATAAACGATCGAACACCCTGTCAGAATGCTGATGCAGATGAGGAGGGAACGGAGTTCCCGGCGAATCGCGCGAAGCTGCTCCACAATTTCTTTACCACAATTTCCAGTAATGCAATTGCCAGCGCTATCACAGCCGGGCTGGTTCTTTTGATCGTCGAAAAGCTTATTTCCTGTTTTCATTAAAATCCACCTCCTTATCATCAGATAAGCGTTTGCGTTTCAGTCGTCACGCCTCGAATGAATTCCGGGTATGATTCGATAAGCGCCGCCAAAAGTTTTAGCTGATATACCACATGTTCATTTTGGCTCTGCGCGGACAGTTCTTCAACCGCTCTCCAAATTTCCCCAGCCCACTTGCGCATTACGCGGGATTCTGCCTGGAAGCAAAAATTCTCTTTCGAGACGCTCCCTTTCTCCCTTGACCCACTCAAGCTAACGGCTGCGGCAGTACCAGCGGCACGCACTCGAACCTCCGATTTATAGTCACCCAAACGTGACTGAGGGAAATCGATAGATCCGGTTCTGATGTTAGTGGAGCCGATGTCCGTCAACGGTCCTTCTGAATCCAAATCGCCAAACGTGGCCGCTCCGGTAAAATCAAACTCGTCCACAATCTGTTTGTTTTCCATCTTCACACCTCCATTCCCGCCGCCCGCCGGGCGGCTTCTTCTGCTCCCATCATAGCAGATTTCACCCGGCCTGTCGTTCCGTCGGATTCCTTGCCTTCCTTCCACGAATCTGCTATACTGGATACAAAAAAGGAGGATAATGCTATGCCACAACTTAATTTAACTGGTTCCGATCTTGTTGCCATTATCAGCGTGATATCCACCATAATCATAACGATTCACGCAAATTTATCCGGTAAACGCTTTGACGTTGACAAATTGAAATATGAAGAAAAGCGGTCTGCTTATTTGCAATTCTGTCAGTCCATATCGGAATTCATGTATCCGAAAGATATCCAGGACCGAGATTTTGAAGCTATCAGCAATGCTTATTTTAAAGTTGCCTTATATGCTCCGCAGACTGTTGCAGAGGCTGCGAAACGGCATCTTGACGCGTCCAAAAATTACGCTTTTGCGATGACGGCACTTGAAAACAACCAACAGAAAATTGAAACATTTCGAAAAACGGCAGAGCATCATGCGCTAGCGGTTGAAATAAGCGAATCCCAGAATGCAATGATGGAAGCATTCAAAAGAGATCTGGCCTCTACCAAGAATTTTCGCTAACAAAGCACAATCGCAAGCACGGCTATAACGCCTAACGCAATAACGCCCACATTGGACGAATCTTCAAGTACCCGTTTCATGAGCCCTTCGCTGGCTCTCTTTTCATACGGCGGATGAGCCGCCCACCCCCCAAGGACAAGGCCAGACAGAAATGCCAGCGCAAATTTAACGACAAACATCGCATTCACCTCCCTTCCGCCGCCCGTCCGGGCGGCTTTTTCTACTCCCATCATAGCACCTTTCATCCGGCCTGTCGTTCCGTCGGCTCGCGGGCCTGCCCTTGCCATCCTTCCAAAAGTTTGCTATACTAATTTTGAAAAGAGATGACAATTATGCGCACGCAATATATCGGTTCTCCGGATTTGCATTGGGTGTTATTTAACGAAGAAGTGCAGGGGTTTCTTCCCACACACGAGGATTCACTTAATTTCACCGCAAGTATTTTGTTTGCAGTTAAGCAGGTTTTTGATGAATTCTTTGGATATAAAGTTGTAAACAGCCGGTCTCCGCTGTCAGTTCTCCACTGCAATGATGGGCCCGTAACATACCGGCATCATCATCTAATATTCTTAAGCACACACGGATGTTATCCTGCGCAAATCGTATATCAATTTGCGCACGAATTATTCCACTTTATGCTAAAGGATGATGTCTGGCAAGAATATCAATGGCTCAACGAAGTTCTTGCCGAATTGTGCTCTTTGCTCACGCTTTCCCGCATTGCCGAAAAACCATCAAGATACGCAAAAGGCATATTAGCCAATTATCATCTGGCGGAATATGCGGTAAGTACGCGCCAAAATGAGCAGCCTTTAGCGGATATGCCTGTCAGCAAATTCATTGAGACGAATTTACTGGAGCTTCAGAAAAACAGTTGCAATCGCATCCGAAACCGAACGATTGCAAATTCCTTATACGATTTTTTCCAGACAAATCCAACGCTATGGCGCGTTATGCTTCATCTTCCAGAATTTTCAGCATCCAATACCTTGCTTGAAAATTTGCAAAACCTGAAAGGGATTGAACCAGATGAATCGCTATGCATTGACGGGTTGATCCACATTTTATGCTTCTGAACGGCATTCGGCTCCATCTTCCAGCGAAGCGCATGCAATGGTCAACGCGCCCTCATATTCCCGCAAAAGCGAAATCGCAGCGCTAACTTCGCCGTCCAAGATATAACAACAGCCCTGCCCTCTATGCTCCAGCGCATGCTCCAAGACCTGCAAGGTTCGTTCAATGCTGTGAATTTTAAGCATACGTTCCTCCCGCGAAGATAATCCAGGAGTATATTTCAGGCCGCTTTCGCCTTTCCAGCTCATCGTTTCCACCTCCTTTCCCGCCGCCCGCCGGGCGGCTTTTTCTGCTCCCATCATAGCACCTTTCACCCGGCCTGTCGTTCCGTCGGCTCGCGGGCCTGCTCGGCGAGCCGCGCCCCCAGCAGCAGCGTGCGCATCATTGTGATGTACATAGGGCGCTCGGTTTCGGGGATCTTTGCGATTTCCTCAAACAGTGCGGTTGCATTGCTCATCTGCGTCGCGGTCATTTTGTTCACCTCCGTTCTCTTCTATGACGATATTATAGTCGTCTAAGGAGTATTTGTCAAGGAGTTTTTTCGTCATTGAAGAAAAAACTTGACAATGACGTATTTTTGCAGTAAGATATACCCAAAGCCGAAAGGAGGTTGACCTTTTGAACACGCGCATAAAAAAACTACGCAAAGAGCTTAATCTGACGCAACAAAAATTTGCTGACCGCATTGGCACAACTGCAAATGTTTTGACAAACTACGAAACCGGTCGTAGAAACCCATCCAGTTCCGTAATAAACAATATTTGTAAAACCTTCAACGTAAACGAAGGGTGGCTTCGCACGGGTGAGGGGGAAATGTTTGTACAATCATCTGATAATTTGCTGGATATGCTGGCTGAAAAATATGGTTTGTCGCGTAGCGTTCGTGTTTTGGTTGAGGAATTTGTAAATTTAAAGCCGGAAATTCAACAGGCATTCGTCGATTACGCGCTGAAAGTGGCTTCATCACTGGCAAAGGAGTCCAAACCGCTTCCCTCGCAGCCGGAAGAGTCTCGCAGACTTACGGTTGAAGAGGCCGAGGCGGAATATATAAAAGCAATCTCCGCCGCTGCACGCGCGAGGGAACATACTGCATCGAATATTACCGCCGCCGATACGGAAAAAACCGGCTAAAATAAAAAAGCCCCTCCCGGCGTTACCAGCACCAAGAGGGGCAGAGAACGAGAATGCTTACCACAGCCATCCTCAATTTCATTATATCAGGAATTGAGGAGCTATGCAATGAAAATTCCGTATACAATACCATTATCCTTATTTGCATCGACAGATATAAAGCGCTTAGGTGATATCGATAGAATCTTGAATTCTATATTAAAAAACAGGATAGCTTGTGCAGAAAACTCTCATATAGGAATTGCTGAAGGCGACCTTTTTCTGGGCGGGATCTCTCCTCCAGAGCACACAAAATACTATCGATACATTATAGATGTTTATGGCAGCTATAGAAAATACGCGAAATCTCGCCATCCAGAAAAAGAGCTCTTTAATCGAGATTGGTCTATTGCACTTAGGCGCTACTTTGAGCAATATCAATATGTTTCGCTGCTTGATTTTTACTTTCTATGCCTGATGCACTATTTTTTAGGAGATGTCTCTCAGGTACACAAAATTGGATTAGAATCTTTCGAGAAAATGCTTTCAGTCTTTTCGGCTAGCTTCAGCCACTCACGAATATCTCGATATTTCGAGCGATGGGTTCCTTTTTGGAAAGCGTTTGATTTGTACCTTACTGGAAAATACAATGGCGCTAGACCACAGCAATATAATGAATATTACTTCACGCACCTGCAAATTGACGTGCTCAGTGAAATTTATTTTTGGGGGAATTTCCCGCATTTCCCTAGTCTGAAATCGGATGTTATACAATGCAGCAAAATGAGCATCGAATATATTCAATCATATATTTCCCGTACCACCAATCGAGATACTTCGCGGGATACACCACAGGACGCACATTATATTGAATCCGAGTTAAACGAGTCCCAAAAGTTCTTGTCTATTTATCAAGAATTGTTTAATTTCGCAAATACATACCAGTAAAATCCCGCAGGGCATTAGTGAAAGGAGTTACATAATGAACATCATGAACAACGAAGAAAAGATCCTGTCTATGTTAGCACAAATTCAGGACAAGCTGGAACAGCACGACACAATGTTTGCCGAACAGGGCAAGCAGCTGGCCGAGCAGGGAAAGCAGCTGGCCGAGCTGTCCGCGGACGTATCCGAGCTGTCCGCAGACGTATCCGACCTGAAATCGAAAGTGAATGATATAGATGGCCGTCTGATCCGTGTTGACAGCCAGCTCCGCCGCGTTGCAGTCACGCAGGAAAACCAGATGGACAAACTTGTCCGGCTGCTGGATGAAGACTATTCAAACATAGGCGGCAGGCTGAACACGCAGGGCGACGCCATCCGGAAATTATCGTTTCGCGTTGACGCTCTGGAAAAGGCCAATTAAAAAGCGCCCGCTCGCGGCGGCAACCGCAAGCGGGGTCTACAGGTGCTGAACACAACCACGGTCTCAGCACCTTCTATTTTATCACACGCCTTCCGGGAAGTCTATCTTTTTTTCCGGAAGAATAGGTTATCTTAGGAGGTCTTAAAAAATGTCTTACGCGATTTATTTAAGGAAATCCCGCGCGGATCTGGATGCCGAAGCGCACGGGGAAGGAGAAACCCTGGCGCGGCATCGCTCCGTGCTGTTAGAACTGGCGCAGCGGCGCACGCTGCCGGTCGGGGCGGTCTATGAAGAGATCGTCTCCGGCGAAACGATCGCAGCGCGTCCGCAGATGCAGCAGCTGCTGTCCGAGGTCGAATCCGGGCTGTGGGAGGGCGTGCTGGTGATGGAGGTCGAACGTCTCGCCCGCGGGGATACGATCGATCAGGGGATCGTTGCGCAGGCGTTCAAATACTCCAACACGCTTATCATCACCCCGGCCAAAACCTATGATCCCGCAAATGAAATTGATGAAGAATACTTTGAATTCAGCCTTTTCATGTCCCGCCGCGAATACAAAGCGATCAACCGCCGCCTTCAGGCGGGACGTCAGGCATCCGCCCGGGAAGGGAAATGGCTCGGCGGCCCGCCCCCTTACGGCTACGACCCGCAAAAGCTCCCGCGGGAAAAGGGTTACACGCTGGTCCCGAATCAGGATGCAGATACGATCCGCGCAATCTTCCGGCTGTATGTATCGGAGCCCGGCATGGGAACGATCCGGCTGTCGAACCGTTTGAATGAGCTGGGCTACCGCTCCGCAACCGGCAGGGCTTTCAATGTCGGCATCGTGAAGGAGATCCTGCAAAACCCATTATACGCAGGATACATCACCTTCGGGCGTCGGCCCACGAAAAAGCAGATCCGCAGCGGCGAGATCGCTTATCAATATCCGCGCGCAAAGGATTATCCAATGTATCCGGGGCGGCACGAACCGCTCATAACCCAGGAGGTCTGGCAGCAGGCGCAGGCCAAACTTGCCGCCCGCAGCTTTCACCCGGTTCGTCATGACAAACAACTGCACAATCCTTTTGCGGGGCTGCTCCTGTGCGGGAAGTGCGGACACAAGATGCAGGCCCGGCCCGGCCGGAAGGGCAGCCGGGTCCTGTTTTGCCATCACTACTGCGGCATGGTCTCGGCTCAGCTGGAGGAAGTCGAACGGGCATTCGCGCAGTCGTTAGCGCTTTGGCTGGCGGATTACGCGGTACAGGCGCGCACACCGCATCCCGACGAAGAGGCGCGGAAGGGGGCGGCATTGGCGGCGCTGCATCAGGCGAAAGCCGATCTGGACGCTGTCGGCGCTCAGCTGGCGCGGGCGTATGAACTTGTCGAACAGGGGATCTATACCCCGGAAGTATTTGCAGACCGGCAGGCGGCGCTATTATCACGGCAGGCGAAGCTGACGCAAGCTATGCGCAAAGCGCAGTCGGAGATTCGGCAATACGAGCGGCAGGCGGCGGCATTGAGCAGGCTGGTACCAGCCGTCGAACACATCGCCGAAGTTTATCGCGACACTCCCACGGCCGAAGAAAAGAACAACCTGTTAAAATCTGCGTTGCATCACATCATTTACCGCAAGACGCGCGCGATAGACCATCCAGATGGCAGCGATTTAGTGCTGACTCTCTACCCCAATTTCCCCGACGCAGACTGCTAACAACATCAAGGCAGTTATTGGCCGCTGCCCTATGTAGCGGGCCAGACGGTTGCGACGGCGATTTCAAATGTCGAAGCGATCAACAAAGCGATCCAGATGGGATCATTCATCCAGTACGACCAGACGGCGCAGTCGCCCTACTATAACTACTGGCAGAACAACACCGAACACGAGGTATGGTTTGAGGATGCGCGATCGATTCAGGCGAAGCTGCTGTTGGCAAAGGAGTACGGATTACGGGGCATATCGGTCTGGAACATCATGCAGTATTTCCCGCAGCTGTGGATGGTATTGAATGCCCTGTTTGAGATCGAAAAGATCTGCGGATAAAGCGAATAAAAAAGCAGGCTGGGGCGTAAGCCCGGCCTGTTTTTTTATGGATCGGTCGATGGATCACGGGAGCTGATGTTGTATAAATAAAGTTGACACCTTCAATACACAGGAAAAGAAGTCTATAATGGGAAGAGATGGTCGTACTCGATATTCTCCTTGATGATCTCCCGATAAATCTCAACGGCGCTCTGCGTGGCCGCCTCCGCTCCTTTCCTTTCCGGCGGCGAAGCCGCAACAGCCGCCCCAGCGGGAGGGGGCGAAAGGGAGGGGAAGGAATGGGTAATCGATGGGTCTGTAATTCTTGGGTCTTTACTTTGTATGTCTTTATTTAGAGCAATCGGCGAAAAAATATTCACAAGCAGCGGGAAGAAGAGGTATAATGAGTCTAAGATGAAAAAGGATGTTAAGCATTGAAACCCGGAAACGGCTTGTGAGGGGATATGAACGAACCCAT